>JAHFUG010000661.1 GCA_023265195.1 Blastocatellia bacterium
TCGGCTCGAATGAGAGGTCGGGCAGACTGAGCGAGCCAAGCGGAGTGTTTTGAAGCGCAAAGCTCGCTTGAAACAGAGGATTCCGGCTGAAATCGCGGCGAGGCTCTAGGTCTTCGACTATTTTTTCGAACGGCGTTTCCTGGTGGTCATAGGCGTTAAGAGACGCCTCTCTTACTCGGGCGATCAAATCCTGGAAGGAGGGGCCGCCGCCAAGATTCATCCGCAATACGAGCGTGTTTACAAAGAGCCCGATCAGCCTTTCCAATTCTCTTTTGTTCCTGCCCGCGATGGGAGTTCCAATCAGGATATCTTCCTGTGCACTCCACCTGCTCAATAACGTTGCGAACGCGGCCAGCAGCGTCATGAACAATGTGGCGCCTTCCGCGCGGCTGATGATTCTGAGGCGTTCCGTTTCTTCGGCGTCTATCTCGATAGACTCCTCGCCTCCCACGAATCGTTGTTCGGCCGGCCTTGGTCTATCGGTCGGCAAGTCGAGCACGTAAGGCGCTCCGGCCAGGCTCTGTCTCCAGAAAGCCATTTCGCTCTCCAGTCGTTCGCCTGCCAGTTTCTCCCTTTGCCACGTGGCGAAATCGGCATAGCCAATTTCCAGCTCCGGCAATTCAGGCGTCTTCTTCTCGCGATGCGCTTCATAAGCTTGCCCAAACTCTCCGATGAAGACGCCCATCGACCATCCGTCCGAGATGAGGTGGTGCATGGTGAGCAGTACGATGTAATCACCATTGTCATCGGCGCCGCCGGGATCGGTTTGGCTGATCTTCAGCACCTTAGCCCTCAACATCGGCGCCCGAGCGAGGTCGAACCCCCGGCTTGCTTCCAACGCCGCCGCTTTCTCTATCTCCGATTCCTCGATCTCTTCAACTTCCAACCGGATTCTTACGTCATCCTCGATCACCTGAACCGGCTGGCCGTCTTCAACCTGTATGGACGTTCTCATCGTTTCGTGGCGGCGCACGATTTCGTTCAGCGCTTGTTCCATCGCTCGCAGGTCTATTCCACCCTTGATCCGCACGCCGGCGAATAGATTGTAGGTTCCGCTCCCGGGTCTCAACTGATCCAGGAACCACATACGCTCTTGCGCGAACGACAGCGGCAGACTCGATCCACGCGTCACTTTCTTGATGGAGAACTCCGCGGCGTTCCGTCCTTCACGCCGGGCCGTCTCAATCTGCTCGGCAAGAAGGGCCACCGTCGGGGCTTCAAACAACACGCGCAACGGCAACTCAACGCCAAACGCCGTCTGCACTCGAGAGATCACTTTTGTCGCCAGTAGAGAGTGTCCCCCTAGTGAGAAGAAGCCGTCGTGCAAGCCCACTTCATCCACCGCTAACACCTCGCTGAAAACGCCGGCCAGAAGCTCTTCGATCATGGTCCGCGGCGCGACATACGGTTCCGTCGACTCCTTCCAGTTTATCGGCGCCGCCAGCAGGGCGTTTCGGTCCACCTTGCCATTCGGCGTCAGCGGGAAGTCATCCATAACCACGAAGGCGGCGGGAACCATGTAGTCCGGCAGGCTCTTCCTCAGGTAACCGCTCAACTCGCTGCTATCAATCCGTCCGGCGGTCTTCCTGTTGACTTTCATTCCTCCCGCGCCGAAGAGCTTTTTGTAGAACCAGTCGCCGGAGCCTTTCGCTTCAAAATGCCCGGAGAAGTAATCGAACTTCACAACTTCCTTACCCGGACGCGTCACGCCGCCTTTCACCCGGTAATCCGGGTTCAATCCGTTCCGGCTCAACTCGCCTTTGACCTCCGCGACTATCTCATCCCCGATTTCCACGTCGAGCCCGCCTTCGAACAACGGCATATAGACCGGGAGCCAGCAGTGATCTTCCTCCAAGACATCCAACGCTTGTTCGTGTTCGTCGGCGTACAGGTTCAGCCATACCAATAACCCGTCCAGGCGTCCCTTGCGCTCTACCTTCAACCTCACCTCGTGCAGGTAGACGGGATTCGGTTCGCCTCTGAAGTCCAGGTCTTCAAACACTCCTCTGGAGGTCAACAACGACTCCGGCCCTATTCCCTTCACGCATAGGCGCAAGTCGAACGGCGCCCCGACCTGCTCGAAAATCTTGTTTACGTACTTGGCGCCGCCTTCACTGAATTCCGGCTGCGTGGCCAGTCTCGAGGGCAAGCTCACTCCCGCGATCAACGTCGTGCTGCGCGCGGGAATAAATACTCCACCAGGATTCAGCAGACGGCGGGCGTCTTTCAGAATCAGCGCCGCTCCTTCCACGCCTCCGATGGCGCCCACTATCTCCGACACGCACACGTCGGCGGGCTCCGGCAGCTCTATCGTTCTGGCGTCGCCCCGAATCAACTTGATCCGATCTTCGAGGCCCAGACGGCGCAATGTTTCGGCCGCCTTGCGGTGGGTGTCTTCGAGCAATTCAATCGCGTAGACTCGGCGGGCGCCGCCGTCCACGCAAAATCGAGCCAGCAGCGCTTCCGGGCCGGTTCCAATCTCGACGACGATTTTGTCTTTGACGACCCGGTTGATCGCGGCGCGATAACTGTCGTTGCGGACATGATCGTTAGTCATCACGTAATACAGCATTTCATCGTAGACGAAGTATTCCGCTACGGACGGCCAGAGCTCGACTCCGTCCTCGTCTTGCGATCTCGCGGGAGTCACGTAGGCGACCAACCGCTGGTCTCCAGTGGACTCCTCGCGAGCCAGCACTACCGCCTGACCAACCTGGCCGTGCTTCAAAAGCGCCGCTTCCACCTCGCCGGGTTCGATTCGATGTCCCCGAATCTTTAGTTGATGATCGACTCTTCCTTCGAACCGCAGGTCTCCGCCGGCCGTCCACCGAGCCTGATCTCCGGTGCGGTAAAACCTCGCTCCCGGCTGCTTGCTGAATGGATTGGGCGCGAACCTCTCGCTTGTCAGCTCGAA
>JAHFUG010000662.1 GCA_023265195.1 Blastocatellia bacterium
CGGCGGACTGGATACAGTACAGCGCATCGGTCGCGTCTCCCTCCACAACCGCGGGGAGCGGCCACAACCCCGTTGGGGTTGGGCAGCCTGAGCGCATCGACCGTTTCCCAGGGTAGCCGAGTACAGCAACCCTGGGCTGATAGACGAAACCCCTTCGGCGTTGAAATTCGCTTAACTTCAGGGCGCTCCTGACGGAGTGCGCGACGAATGCCGGTGGAACTACATGGACTTTCATCCCGGGTTCGAATCCCGGCGGCTCCATTTCGTGCGGGGCCGTAGCTCAGCGGTAGAGCGCGAAAGTGTTTCACCAATACCTTGTCGTCGCGGTTTGAAACTAGACTAGAGAAGCAGTGAGTCGAGTAAGTTTAACTCAAGGGTATTCGACGATGGCGCCAACCTTAAGGACGATCTCTTCCAGAGTGGCTCGTGATAGCTGCCCAAGCTTGCGTATGAATCGCTGCCGGTCCATACCGCGTAGTTGGAGCACATCGACCGCAGAGGCTTTTGAGAGACCGTTCGTATGATCCGGATTGACCCTGACGTGCCAAATATTATGGGCAAAATGTGCTTTCCAATCAGTGAAAGGAGCAACAAGTTTGATTGACAGGCGACCTACGGCGTCGGAACTGAGAATCACGGCGGGACGGCGCTTCTTGATCTCGGCCCCGACGGTTGGGTTGAAGTCAACCAGCCAGACCTCGCCGCGTTTCGGTACGCTAGTACTCAAGAATGTCCCCCCCTTGCCATTCTTCGCGCTCCCGGCGTGCCGACTCTTCCTCGTAGTATTCGACCATTTGCTCGGCTTGTTTTTCGAGGATTCGACGTCGTTCTTCAATTGGGAGTCTCATGAATTCGCGGATCTCAGCGAGGGATTTCGGTGTTTGGGTAGCGATGGTTTCTTCCTCGGTTATCATGGCGTCGCTCCTTTGCGATGAGTTTACGATAAAGAACGTGAGAGAGCCAAGCGGCAGATCATTGAGATCATCGGGCCGTATGACAAAAATGGCGGTGAGTACGTGAACAAAGTAACAGGAACGCAACTCAAACTCGAAATCGCTACGATCGGTCCACATCGCTACGATGAGTCCGGTGATCATTCTGCTGATTGCGCGCTTCAGGGTGCAACCCCCAGAGTACATGTGGCGGTCGGTGATATGCTTTGGTTCCATTAAACAGCTCATCTGAGGCTTGTAATATATGAGTGAAGAAATCACAAGATTATTTCTCAACTATGCTGGAGTAGCCGCAAGGTGTCTGGCCGGACCAATAAGAGACAGAGCAATGCTAAAGAAAGCGGAGCAGCGCTACGAGATTCGACAATTGGTCAGCCAGACTGAGAGCGATGACGCGTTTCAGGAGTTGGTCAGAGAGACAAAGAGCGCCTTTGAACGCCCGACCTGCGGGTTTCTGTGTGAATGCGAGGGCAAGGCGCGGAACTTCTTCCGACGAACCGGTTTCTACTTGCGAGCATTTAACGGGGAGGATGTGGATATCCCGGCGCTCGCCCAGGAGTATCTGACCGCATTTGAGAGGTCTCAGGTCAGGAGAACCTATTTGGCGCCGATCGAGTGTGCAGTGTTTAACGTAACATCAGTGGGGCTTCGTAATTTCGAGATACGCAAGTTCACCGAACAAGAATTACAAACTTTGTTGACGAGTGATGTCAACGCGGTTTTTTACGAATACGCTGCGATTGAGACGAACGACCTCGCTGACTACTGGTTCATCCGTGCTGAAGAACAAGTTCCCTTACTCGACGAACTAGAAAAGCCTGTCGTGGACGGGCCAGAGATAAGGTTTGACTATACATCTTTGCCAAGGCCTATCGAGCATGCGGTCCAAGCGCTGGCTTTGTACGATTGGCGCCATCATATGCTTGAGGGGTATCCGGACTCGGATCCAGGGAAAGGTTGGTTTCGATTCAACCTGCCCTTTGTCCTGGTATTGGACGATAACCTCCTCGGGGTTCCAACCCGAGCACCAGATCTATCCGTCCTCAGCAAAGAGGTGCGAGTCATTGAAATCGATGATGACAACGAGATAGAAATCGAAGAGCCTGAGCGCGGCGCGACTGAATACGAAACAACCTCATTTGAGTCGTTCTTTGCGAGGGTCGGGCCGCCACTAGAGACAGCAAGGCGTTTGCATGGCACTTGGCCATTCATTGAAATCGCCCTTGGCTACTTCGTAAAGGCATTCCTCTCAGAGGGACCAGAGCAGCTTCTGTGGCACATAACGGTATTAGACGCCCTCCTTGGAGAAAAGTATCAAAATACGAAGACGATCGGTCGGCGTATTAGCGCCATTCTCGGTCGCAATACGGACCAAGGGCGCATTGCAAGACAGTTTGAGGAGCTATACAAGTTCAGGTGTGATTTGGTTCATGGCAACCCGCCAACGAAGAAAATCTTCAGGCAGCACTTGCGAGAGGCTCGTGACTTGGCCAGGCAAGCGTTGGTCTGGTTTCTTAACTATGCTCATCATGTTTCGCGTGAGTTTTCTGAAGTGGACCTACCGAGGCGCGGTGAGATGCTGACCTCTATTGATCTAACCATTGACGGTAACGCCCGGCTAAAGCAGCTTGTAGCTCGAATGCCTGATGGATTCCCGGGCTTACCGCAATGGTACGACTAAGAATGATGTGGAGGGGACTGGTTCAGATAAAGCCATATGGAGACTGACCATTCAGCGGTCCATACTGCGTTGGACAGGCAATGCTTGCTTTTCTCGCCGGCTTGAGTGGAACCGAGTTGGGGAGTTCGGGCTTGCTGGTTGCACCGGTTTAACTCGGAAGGATAGACTGCCGTTATGAGTACCGTCCAAGAAATCGAATTCGCGGTTCGCGAGCTTTCCCCCGATGAACTGGCCCGCTTTCGTGAATGGTTCATCGAGTTCGATGCGACCGTCTGGGACC
>JAHFUG010000328.1 GCA_023265195.1 Blastocatellia bacterium
ATCATCTAAGCAAAATCCCGGAGAATCATTTTGATAAACCGAACGAAAAACGGAGTAGAAGAGCGGAGGTTAAGGCGGGTTAGGTGTGCATGCGGTTGTGGTGCTGGCTGTAGCTGGTCAGCACTCTTTGCATGATGCGGCTAACCGGATCGTCTTGCATCTCAATCAGAAGATGAAGGTGGTTGGGCATCAGACAGTAGGCGTAGAGATAGAAAGGCAGCTTCGATTTCTGCTGTTGAAGAATGCCGGTGAACCTGACGTAGTCGTCGTGAGAGCGGAATATCTTTCGGCGATTATTCCCACGAGTAATGACGTGATAGAGCCCTCCCCCGATTTCGATACGCGGCTTGCGAGGCATGATGGAGCAGAGCCATTGCTGGGAAGATAACATGTCAAGAAACTCAAGCCTGACCCCTTCTGATGCTGTTTGTCTATGGTCACGCCGCCGATATTGATGCGCTGGAGTTCAGAAACATACGGACGAAGTTTAACACTCGGCTCGCAATGTGGTGAATGTTGACGACCCAGATCGGACGGAATAACCGCGGATCAGCGTAAAGCGTAACTGAGTCAGCGAAAATCAGCGGTTTCCCTTATTTGCTCTCATCCGATTTTTGCTGGAAGCGAGCGATCCGTTGCTCGACTTCGGCGACAATTTCGCGCACGGCTTGCAGATCAGTCGCGCTCAGGTGTTTTGAAAGCTCGGCGAACAGCGGGTCGAGCCGGGGGCGATAAAGCTGAATCAGCGTGGCCACGTCATTTTCGTAAATTCCGACGCGCGCGAAGCTGCCCTGGCGATAGAGCGAAGGGAGAGCGTACAGCTTGAGCAGCAAGAGTCCTTCGACCGTTGCGCACGGAATAGCTTGCTCGACGAATTGGTGAGTTGTCGCGTACCCGCGCTTGACCTTGTCGAAGAGCGGATTGCGGGTCAGGAGCAGATCGATTTGCAGTTCGCCGAATTGGCCGCGCGCGAAGTCCTCGTTCTGCTCGACGATCTGAATCTCCGGCAGCTTTTCCACTGAGGAGACGGCCACAATCAGATCGATGTCCTGCGTGTTGCGGCCTTCAACATATTGCAGCAACGCGATTCCGCCTACGAGCAGATATTCGATTTGACGTTCGTCCAGGAGGGCGAACAAGCGGGATACGGTTTGGAGCAGATTGTCCGTCATCACCGCGCCTCCCAGTGAGCTTCCGAAGTTAAAGACAATGGCGTTGCGAATGACATCGCCGATGTGGACACGATGCGTCACGACCGGTTCCATAGCGAGAGTATAAGCAGTGACGCCGGCTCTGACAATTCTGATTTGGAAGGAATGGAACGCAAACGGGGACGTACCGTTAAGACGAGTGTTAGCAGGTTGGAATCAGCCAAACTCAGAGCGTTTTTTCAAGATAGATCGTCGTCGAGGCCGATCCTCCAATTCAATCTCCTCTGCCTTGCGCGCCGTGAAGAAATTTGGTCCTCTTGTTTCACTGGCGGCCAAGCGTCATTTCGGTTGATCCTTCATGAATTGGGTGTCCGACGTGGTGGAAGCAGACATAAGAAGCTTCTACGATAACGTAGAGCACGGCTGGATGCGGAAGTTCGTGGAGCATCGGATACAAGATAAGCGAGTGCTGAGGATGATAGTACGGTTTCTCAGGGCCGGGGTGATAGAGGAAGGGAAGTGGACAGCCAGCGAGGAGGGGACGCCGCAAGGCGGAAGTATCTCACCGATGCTGGCCAACATCTACCTCCACTACGTGCTGGATCTATGGTTCAAGGGGCGCTACCGAAAGACCTGCAAAGGGAAGGCGGAGCTAATCAGGTATGCCGACGACTTCGTAGTGTGTTTTCAACATCGAGAAGACGCAATGAGATTTGAGGGAGAACTGAAAGCGAGGCTGGAGCAATTCGGGTTGGAAGTAGAGCCGGCGAGAGGCGGCGACGCTCAATCTCTATTGATTAACCAGGTGGCCCTGCTGGGTGAGCGCTTCTATTGCCCGCTCGAGGTCATCCTCTTTAACCATGATGAAATCGGTATTGTAAGTAGAAAGCGCGAATATGCTCACGCCCGCATCGGCAAGCGGTTTAGTCAACGCGGACATTATTCCCGTTAGCTCAAAGTCTAGCGGTCCTTCCAACTCCATGCACTTCCAGCCCGGTTCCTCGCGCACGCCGTCGGGTACATTGCCCTGGGGGCACACTATGGAAAGCTCCCCGTGACGGCGCGTGATGGAAAAGAACTCTCCCGTGAGAGCCCAGCCGGGAATTTCCATTTCAGCCGTGTAGTCGAGCCGGCAAATCGAAAATAGTCCGTCCAGGATTGAAAGAGTCAGTCTTGCGTCAACCATGTCGTACAGCCTCCCTAGCATCTAACCGGCGTGCTATCTGATGAACGATCGAAGCGCTTCTATACGCTGGCTCAACTCGGCGGGAGAGAGATTCTTGTATTGCTCGGGCACCATCTCGCGAGAAGTCGCCTCTCGGGCAGCGACAAGCACTTGATACTCTATGGCTAACTCGTCGCGGGCAGGCGTGAACTCACCGGCGACGCGGGCCAGGTCCTCATCGGTGACCTTCTTTCGCTTCCCGGCGCGGCTAAGCCGCCTGGCTCTTATCAGCATCGCTTCGATGTCCGCTCCGGATAGCGTTAACGGATTTCGCGTGACAGGCGACCAATCGGCGACCTCGTGCTCGATGTCGTTCTTTCCCAGCATGGCTTGGACGATCGCCAGCCTGTCTTCCTCGGTGTCGGGATAGAACAATGAGATGTGTTCTTCGGCGCGTCCCTGGCGCTTGAGATCTATGGGAAGAAGATCGGGCCGGCTGGTCATCAATATCCATAGAATGCGGCCTCGATTTTTTGTATCGCCCATCGCGGCGGCGAGTTTAGAGAAGACGCGGGCGTCGACCCCGGAATCGCCTCCCGAGTCTCGCGTGCCAAGCGTCGCGTCCGCCTCGTCGACCAAAACCACGATCGGCGCCAGCGTCTGGAGCAAGTTGAGGATCTTCTCGAGATTGGCTTCACTCGATCCCACCCATCGCTCCCGAAAATTCTTGAACGCGACGACGTTCATTCCGCAGTCGTGCGCGAACGACTGCGCCAGAAACGTTTTTCCGGTTCCAACCGGGCCTGAAATCAAGATGCCCATCGGCGCTTCGTCAGTCAGGCCTTGAGCTATGGTGTCGGCGATCGACCTCAAGAATCCTTTGGCCTTCGCCATTCCGCCGACTGAATCAAGACCGAATCGCGGCTGAACGAACTCGACCAGCCCAACGCACTCGGATTCGATCAGCTCCTTCTTCTTGTGCCGAATGCTCTCCAGCGTCAGGGTCTCACCGGAGGTCCCCGCGCTACGCATCAGCGAATTCAAGTGAACCCGGTTGAGTCCCGACGTCATCAGAGCGAGTTGGTCGGCGGTGACCTCCATTTTCAAGTTCGGCAGTTGCTCGGCCATGTGGCCGATGAAGTCGAGCCGTTCGGCGTCGTCCGGATAGGGGATTTCTATGGAAGCAAGTCGAGAGTTGTCTCGAATGCGCGGATGTATGTCGGCCCGGTTCTCCGCGATGAGGATCACTATGTTGTCCTTCTTGAGAAGCCTCGAACTCGTGATCCACCGCTGAAACGCGACGAGGTTGGTTCGGTCGTCGCCGGACATGTAGCTTACCTCGCCGGCCGGAATGATCGTCTCGAGGAAGTTGATGATCACCGCCACACGATCGCCGGACAGGAGAAAGTGTTCGATGAGCGGCAACGCGCGCGCCGGATCTTTCGGGAGATCCAAAGGCGCCTTGCGGCTCGCCAGCGGGTCGGCTACGCTTCGATCCGCAGTGAATGCTCGCTCAGTCTCTTCAGAACCGAACTTGATTCCCTCGCTTCTGTTGTAAGTAACGAGCAGTTTCGTCCCCACCAACTCTCTCTGAAGAAAGTTCAAGAGGCTCATGTATTCAGTTCCGGCTTTTACGAGGTCGTATATCGCATTGTGCAGCAGGAAGTGACTCGCCTCGCCGGCGTAGTACTTTCGGGCCATTTGCGCCGCCCAGCCCGGAAGCTGTTCCAACTCGTCGAGCAGTAGTCTTCTCGGTGTCGCCATATCGGAGAAAATCGCCTGATTACCGGTCTAACAAAACTATGTGATACTAAACCGGACTTGATGAATCAAGACTTGATCCGGTGTCGTCAAATGCGCACCCGGTCATTGCCGCTGCGCTACGGGAGGTCTGATAGATTCCACTGGACTACGGTCTGAGAGATCAAGGCTGTTAAAGACCGGAGCGGTCTGATCGAGGATTTCTTTAGTCAACTCGATAGAGGATAAGAGAGATTCGAAATCGAGCGATGATATATGCTCGGGAGTAGGCATCGTAATCACCTGGTCGTTCACCAGCGCGAAGAAACTCTCGATTGATTGCAACTGCGCCTCCACCCGTTTCACCGACCGCTCTATGTCGTTGGTGGTCTGAAGCCGTTTATTCAAGAATTCGAGGTTCTTCTCATACAGCCTCGCGGTGGTGTCGTCGGGAGCGCTTTGCATGGCTCGTTCGGCCTGGGCTATCTGGTTCTGAATCATCTGCCGATTGACCGACCGAACGTGGTTCTTCAGCCTTCTATACGTGTCCAGAAAATCGACGAAGGACTCCCAGACCCCTTCAAGACTGCGGATTTGATCGGGGACCTCGTCGACGCGGGTGAACTTTTTGTAGTTGCTGTAGATTTGGTTCTTAAGCCACCTCAGGTATTCGACGGCTTCACGCTCGCGGGGCTCGAACTCCCTTATGAGCGCTTCACGTCTCCGATTGCGGTCGGCCAGCTCGCGCCGCCTCATACGGCGCTCGACGACTCTTCTATAGCCGGCTGTCGCCGGGAGCGTCGCCAGGTAAAGCGATTCCGCTCCGGCTCCCGCCGCAAGCGGCAGCCATGACAAATCAGCGTGTCCGAAGGTGCTGGCGTAAACCGACGCGGCGACGCACGCCACGATTCCCCAGATATTCAACGGCTCCTTGAGAGCCTCCTTTACGTAGCTGACTTTTTCCGACATATAATAAAGACCGGCCGTATAACCCTTGACGCTTTACTCCAGAACTTTCGATTTCTCCGCGGGCCCGAGCGATTTCTCGGCGGCGGACTCCGCGCTTATCGACGGGACGGCGGGTACTGGCGCGGCCAGATCCGACGCGACGCCCATCTGCCGTTTGTAAGCGGCTAACGTGTCTTCCACCTGGATATTCAAAGACTCGCGCTCGATGTCCTGCATCTGAGATTCTACTCCACCGGTGGCCAGTTCCATTCGGGCCTCGGCCGAAGCCGCCCGGCGCTGTATCTTCTCGCGCATGTCCTGAAACGTGCCTGCGTCGTCTCCAACCTGGAACGACGCCATCGTCTGGGAGAGTTGTTCCTGCATCTTCGCCGCACGAGCCTCGTTGACCAACTGTTGCGCTTCGGCGGTCTTCTTCTTGACCTGAAGTATGTAGTTTTCGAGGAATTTCTTTGCTTGTTCGGCGGCCGTGTGGGCGCCTTCAAGCTGAGTCTTCGCCCGATCCAGCGCGATTTGCTTCTCCTGGAGCGCCGTGATGTATGTGCGGGCGAAATCGTCGCGGCCCTGTTTGATCGCCGCCTTTACTTTCGCGTCGAGGTCTATGATCTCGCGCTCATAGGTCGCGGCTTCTCGTTGGAGGATTTTTTCAGTAGCCATTACCTGCGTGACGTTCGCCTGCATCTGCGGGACCTTTTCGCGCATGTCACGAATGACTTGTTGAAGAATCAACTCGGGATCCTCGGCCCTTTCAATCATCCCGCCGAAGATGGATCGGAACAGCCGTTTCAATCTACTCCACATCTGTCCTCCTACTCACCGGGTCTCGTTCCAAGGGTAAAGCAGGCGCGGCCGGCGATTCGTGGTCGAAAGCGTGCGTTAGTCTATCACATGCCGATGGGCGGCTGTAAATTCAAACGCTGAGGGCAGAGAGGGCAGCGGTCAGCGATCAGCGAGGGGACAGGGGAGACGGTAGCGGTCAGCAATCAGCAGTCAGCGATCAGCGAGGGGACAGGGGAGACGGTAGCAATCAGCGATCAGCGATCAGCGAGGGGACAGGGGAGACGGTAGCGATCAGCAGTCAGCGAGGGGACAGGGGAGACGGTAGCGGTCAGCGATCAGCAGTCAGCGATCAGCGATCAGCGATCAGCGAGGGGACAGGGAACAGGGGACAGGGGACAGGGAACAGGGAACAGGGAACAGGAGGAAGCCGTCTTGAGAATCTTGTATGGGCCTCGGCGTTAACCAAAACATAATGCGCAACGAGCGCGGCAGCAACCAGATATTATTTGCTCTAATCCGCGCCGCCTTTTCCGAAAGAGCGTTCCACTACGGCGATGAGAACATTGAGCCGCTCATCCGTGTGAGCTTGGGCTTCGGTAAGCCGCGCATGAGCCTCCTCAAACCGCGCATGAGCCTCCTCAAACCGCGCATGAGCTTCCTCAAACCGCGCATGAGCCTCCGCAATCCTCACGTCTAACGCCGCGAGTCGATGGTCGAAGGCCGCGCGCTCTTCATCGAATCCGTCCATTCGCTCATCGGAGGATCGGGCCAATTCGACAAGGGTCACGAAAGCGGCCTCGAGCCTGGCTAGCCGCTCCTCATCTTTTTCAATCCGCGCGGTGTACCTTGCTTGATTCTCGAGAAGGAACTCCATAGTCTTGTGCATCTCTTCGTTGGTCATCATCGCCCGCCGTTTACATGAAAATTATGCGTGTAATGATGCCTTCCGATTCTAGGCGCGTCAAGAACTTCAGTCTCCTCAGGAGGGATTAGGAAATTGATGATTGATGAATGCGGATTGATGATTGATGATTGATGATTGATGAATGCAGCATCTACCCGCAATCCGCAATCCGCAATCCGCAATCCGCAATCCGCAATCCGCAATCCGCAATCCGCAATCCGCAATCCACGATCCACGATCCGCAATCATCGATCCGCAATCCGCAATCATCAGTCCGCATTCATCAATCATCAATTTCCCAATCCCTCTTCCCGACCCCGGTTGCCCGTGGTAGATGCCTTTGTTATGATGTGCCGTCCTAGCGCGGGCAAGCTTCGGATACAAGGCAAAGAAAAGAAGTCTAGTTTGCCGGGGCGCCAAACACCGCTTATACTGGCAACTGACCACGCGGCGCTTATTCAATGCAAAGTCACTTACGATATGACACCCGCGGAACCGAAGACGAACAGCTAAGCCCTAGCGCAATCTTCTCACTCGTCGGGCCGGAGCTTCTGCTGGTCGAAAAAGAATTCGAGCTTCAGGTTTCCGGAGGTCCCTCGATTGTCTCGTCGATCGGCCGCTACCTGCGTGAAGGAGGCGGAAAACGAGTTCGGCCCGCGTTGTTGTTACTAGCGTCGAAAGCAGTCCATGGGAAGGCGGGCGCTTCGGCGGTTAGTATGGCGACGGTGATGGAGATGCTCCACACCGCGACTCTGGTTCACGACGACATAATCGACGGAGCCCGCGTGAGACGCGGGCGGCCCTCGGTCAATGCAAAGTGGGGCAGCGAAGTGACGGTGCTGATCGGCGATTGGCTCTACATGACCGCTTTTGACATCACACTCAGGGAAAGGAGCTTCGACATACTCGACGTTCTCACCTCTATGACCAGGCTTATGACCGAGGGTGAGTTGATCCAGTTGACGATGATCGGCAACAGCCGTATTACCGAGTCGGAACACCTGGAAATCGTCAAGCGAAAGACTGCTTATATGTTCAGCGCCTGCGCCGAGGTCGGCGCCATTGTGGCAGGCGCTACGCCGGAAGAAAGGCGGGCTCTGGCGAGGTACGGACTCTCCGTCGGAATAGCGTTTCAGCTTATAGACGATCTGCTCGATTTCGTGTCAACCGAAGACAAGCTTGGCAAGCCGGTCGCCAATGACATAAGGGAAGGGAAGCTGACGCTGCCGATTATTTATCTCCTCGAGGAAGACGTGCAGCACAGGCGGCTGATCGAGACGGTGATAGCCGAGCAGGGTTTCAATTCCGTAGCGCGTGAAGATCTGGTCAGATTGCTGCGCGAGAACTCCGCGCTCGATCGCGCGCGCTCTCAGGCCCGGCTATACGCCGAAGAGGCCACCGAAGTCCTGAGCATATTCCAGCCGTCAGAGTATATAGACGCTCTCCGTTCCGTTCCGCGGTTCATTCTCGATCGTGATATGTAATTCGGCTCTTCCGCCGAATGACCTTCAGGATCGCTCCTTGCGAAGTTATCGAAAGGCAATCGCTGGTGTGCAATTCTCGAGAGGAAACGGCGCCAACCGGCCAGACTCGGTTCAGTCGTGGTCCTGGCGCGCTTAGAGTGCGTAGAAGAATTTCAGCTCTAGCTGAAAATCAATGTAACGGGCTGGCCTTATAGGTTAAGGGCCCGGAAGATTGTACCGGAGGATAGTAGTAGCAGATTTCTCCGCGCCAGCCCCACTTTGCGTCACTTAGGGGGCGTAAAAAACAAATTCCCTTTTTCGAGGTAGTTCACCGCAGAGACCGCAAAGAGGGACGCGGAGGCCGCTTACTCTCTGCGGCTCTCTCAGCGATCTGTGCGGCTCTGCGGCTCTGCGGTGAAGTCCTCACTTCACCAGCGGTCCTCACCTCGTGTTGCCGCATAACTCAAAACGGGAAGTTATTTTTTTACGCCTCCTTACTATTCTCGCGAGGAACCTTCCCCGTGTAAGGGGCGGCCACGAAGCGCCGCCTGTACATTTATTCTCCAGCACACGGTCAAACCGGGAGGCTATTTCTTAAACTCCCTTAG
>JAHFUG010000663.1 GCA_023265195.1 Blastocatellia bacterium
CAGGATGCAGATGCGGGATGCAGGATTCAGGATGCAAGATGCAGGATTCAGGATTCCGGAGTTAGGATTCAGGATCAGGAGATTGAGGCTCACTGCCGTTTGCTTCGCTCGGCACACCCCGTTTGCTCCAGGAGGCATTGGATATTCGGATACTCGTTCAGCCTAATCATTGCGCCCGCGGCTGATTTGATGGCCGGCTCTATATACCTCACGTAAGCGTCGTTGTTGAGCACCGCTGACTGATATGAATACGTGCCAATGGCTTTGAGCATTCGTTGAACCGTCATTAGACCGCATTCTCGGAGAAAATCGGTCCGGTTCTCGATTGGATTCCGCGAATGCGATTTGAGATCGATGAATCGTTCGATCAACTCTGACACAGTCTCTCGATCGAGATTTGAATAAGGATCTTCCAGCAAGGAAGCTACGTCGTAGCTTGCAGGTCCCATTCGAGCGTCCTGATGGTCGATGACATAAATGTCGCCTCGATGCATCATCAGGTTTCGAGTGTGATAGTCACGGTGAACCAGCACGCGCGGACGTGAAGCCAACTCGCGGCATAATGACTGAAACTCAGCTCTTATACCCGCCGTTGCGGTTCCGCTCAGCCTCGCGCCGAGATACTTGTTGAAGTAATTCTCAAAGAAGAATTCGAGTTCCCAGGCGAGCTTGGCCTCGTCAAATGCGAGCCGAGAGCAGATCGAGCCGGAAGCGATAGCCAGCGGAGTTGCGTCCTGTATCAAAACGATGAAGCGGAGCGCGCGATCGTAGGCGTCGGCAACGGTGGCCGAAGATTGTCCGTCGAGCCAGTCTTGAAGCCGCGTATCCCCGGCGTCTTGGAATAACATTGCGCCTTCGCTTCCCAGCGTTGCGACGATCTTTGGAACCGGAACGCCGGCCTGTTGAAGCAATCCCGTTACTTCTATGTGAGCACAAGGATCGTTGGCGAAGGTCAGCCGCGCTGAAGGCGACTTGCTTTCGAGAGCTTCGAGCCGTGCAACGGCGCTCTGAGTCTCATCGAAAGGCGCATTGTAGATCGCGATGATGATACCCTCGCCGCCAGTGTGGCGAGGCCGCGCCCGATAGTATGTTCTTGTAGAGGCGTCGCCGGTCAATTGCGATACAATCAGGTCCGCGCCGGATATGCCGACGTGATTCGCCGCGAACTCTTTGACTCTGTCTGATAGCTCAGTCATCGAACCCTACAATTCGCTAAAATCAACCTGCCAGTTTACTAGCCGACGTTTACCCTGGGGAAGCCACGACGCCAAGTGTTCGACGGAATAATTCAACCGTCCTGTTGTTTTGATTTAGGAGGCGTAAAAAAATAACTTCCCGTTTTGAGTTATGCGTCAGCACGAGATGGGTATCGCCGGTGAAGTGAGGACTTCACCGCAGAGTCGCAGAGATCGCTGAGAGAGCCGCGGAGAGTAAGCGGCCTCTGCGTCCTTCTCTGCGGTCTCTGCGGCTCTGCGGTGAACTCCCTCGAAAAAGGGAACTTATTTTTACGCCCCTTAACGCTTTCCGCGCGCCGCAGCCTGAAGGCTGAACTCTGAACATCCCTCCCATCATGTCTCGGTTGCTTCTCAGAGACCGCCGCCTCAGGTTCGGCGCCGACTAGAGGATCGGGACTATCAGGTTTTCACCGGCCACACGGCCGCGCTCGACCTCTTTGACGATGTCCCGCCGCACAATCACGGCGTGCTCAACCACCGAACCGGCGGGTATTCGCACGTCGTCACCCACCACTACGCTGCTCAGTCGCGCGCCGCCTTCGACCACAACGTTGTTCCACAGCACCGAGCCGGTGACCGAGGCTCCCGGCTCGATAACCGAGCCTTCGCCTTGAACCATGTTAACGCCGCGTTTCCGCATGAAGAGCCGGCTCACTTCCAGGTATCGGCTGAGCGTACTCAATTCGAACCAGTCTTCACCGCTGACGTGGGCGATGACTGATTCGCCTGCTTCGATTGCTTTGGGATAAACATCCGACGTGGAATGCGAGAACCGGCCTCGGGGAATGAAATCGAAAATCCTCGGCGAGAGCACTTGGACGCCCGTGAACATGAGCGGCGTAACACGGGAGTTATCGTCTTGCGTTGGAAAGCCGCCGAACTTTATTATGCGGCCCTCGTTGCCGGTCTCGACTACACTGAATCGTTCGCGTGCGGTGTTGGGTCTCAGTACAAGAGTGGCTATGGCGTTTCTGGCCCGGTGCTCCTCGATGGCTTTCGAAAGGTCTATTGTTGTTACGATCTTTCCGTTGATCACAACGAAGTCGGAGCCGGTCAGTTGTTCGCGAACCCGATCGAGCGCTCCTGAGGTCCCGAGTATCTCCTCTTCAAATGAGTAATCGATCCTCACGCCGAACCTGGATCCGTCTCCGAGGGCGGCGCGGACCGAATCGGGTTCGTGATGCAGATTCACTATGAGATCGCGTATGCCGTAGGAAGCGAGATACTCGGCCGCGTAGGCTATGAGTGGTTTATTGAAAAATGGTATCGCGGGCTTGGTGCGGTCTTCCGTAAGCGGCCACAGCCTGGTTCCGAATCCTGCCGCGAGAATCATTGCGCGCATCGTAGTAGTCACTCCGCTGATAAGCGTTAGATTATTCATAACGTGTCGAGAAGGCGTCAACCGGGATGGCGAACGCAGGGTCCTTGCCAGGCGGAGGTCAGGCGGCGCAGTCTGGGCGCGCGCCTTTGAGATCGCCGACTTTTCATGTAACTTTGAGTTGGCCGTTGTTGGTTGCACTCTTGGGGAGGTTCCGAAATCGGGCAGCTTTGACAAACATCAAAGAATCACAGGTCGGGAAGAGGCATTTATCCGCGCTCCTCTCGATTCTAATTCACTCGACCTGACGGCAAAGCGAGGAGCGGTGATAAATCCCTCTTCCCGACCTGTGACT
>JAHFUG010000664.1 GCA_023265195.1 Blastocatellia bacterium
ACGCCGTGTTTCACGAGCGCTCTCGCCAACCGATTGGCGTCCGCGTTTAGCTGGTGATACGTGAGCTTGTGTTCGCCGCAAATCAGCGCCGGAGCGTCCGGCGTGCGCTCGACCTGTTTCTCGAACAACTGGTGGAAGCAGTAATCGGCGGGGAAGTATTCGTTTGTGTTGTTCCACTCCTGCAGCAGGATGCGCCGCTGCATTTCAGAAAGCAGTTCCGCTTCGGATATGCGTTGATGCGGGTTCCGGGCGATGTCTTCCAGCAACGTCGTGAACCCGTCGGCCATTCGCGCGATCGTGCTCTCGTCGAAGAGATCCGTGCTGTACTCAATGTAGCCGGTCAGCCCTTCCCCTTCAGGGCTCAGCGATAAGTTCAGATCCACCGGAGTGGTGTCGATTTCGACGTCAACCGGCTCGAAGGTAATGCCGGACAGGTTGAATGAATTCAAAGGAGCAGTGTTGAACGCGAAGGCGACTTGGAAGATTGGCGGGCGGCTCAGATCGCGTTCCGGCTGCAAGTCCTCAACCAGTTTTTCAAAAGGCAGTTCAGCGTGCGCATAAGCATTCAACGACGTCTCCCGCACTCTGTGGAGCAACTCCATGAAAGTCGGCTGGCCGGATAAGTCGGTTCTCAAGGCAAGCGCGTTGATAAGGAACCCGATCAAGCCCTCGACCTCCGGCCGGTTCCGGTTTGCTATGAGCGAGCCGACGATCAGATCGTCCTGACCCGTGTAGCGGTGGAGCAGGACTTCGTACGCGGCCAGAAACGTCATGAACGAAGTGGCCCCCGCACTCCGCCCAATCTGGTTCAACCGGGCCGCCGTCTCTTCGCGAATCTTCAAGGGGCGCCTCGCGCCTCGGGTGCTTTGAACGATGGGCCGCGGATGATCGGCCGGAAGCTCCAGCACCGGCAGGTCTCCCGACAACTGCTCGCGCCAGAACGTCAGCTCCTGCTCCAGAACCTCGCCGGTCATCCAATCGCGCTGCCATTCGGCGTAATCGGCATACTGAATCGCCGGTTCTTCGAGCACGCTTTCGCGGCCTTCGAGCAATCCGGCGTAGAGCGCGCCGATCTCACGGATGAACACTCCCAGCGACCAGCCGTCGCTGACTATGTGATGAACGGTCACCGCAAGTATGTGATCTTCGTCCGCCAGCCCGATCAGCCAGACTCTCAACAGCGGTCCTTCGCCCAAATCAAACGGCTGCTTCGCCTGCTGCTTGATCAGTTCCTTTGCTTTCAGTTCAGGCGCCGGTTCCCATGCAAGATCGATTTCCCGGTAGTCGTAAAAACTCTCATCGGGGTGGATCACCTGCACCGGAAGGCCGCTCTCGATGCTGAAGGTCGTTCGCAGCGACTCGTGCCTTCGCACGATCTCATTGATGCTCTTCTCGAGCAGTTCGCGGTTCAGCGGCCCGCGCAATCTCACGCCGCCTGGCATGTGGTACAAAGACGCGCCGGGCGTGAGACTCTCCAGAAAGTACAGTCGTTCCTGCCCGAACGAGACTCGCGGCGGCGTGTCCCGGGTGATTCGTAGAATAGGAGGCGAGACCTGTCGGCGGCTCACGCCAAGAGCTTGTTCGACTCGCGCCGCGAATGATTCCAGAGTCGGAAACTCGAACAGCGCTTTCAGCGGCAACTCTATCGCGAGCGTCTCCTTGACTCTCGTCATCACCTGAGTCGCCAGCAGCGAGTGTCCTCCCAACTCGAAGAAGTTGGCTTCGACTCCGGCTTCGACGCCGAGCAGCTCCGTCCAGATTCCTCCGACTATCTCTTCGATCGCGTTCTTATCTCTTTCGTCCGCGTTCCGGAATTCGCGGTCCGCGCCCGCTCGCATCAACTCTTTCCTGTCTACTTTTCCATTCGGCGTAACCGGTATCTCGTCGACCTGAATGATCCGAGCCGTCGCCATGTACTCCGGCAGCTTTCGCCTCAACTCGCTTCTCAACGCCTCGACCGGGGCCGCGCCGCGTTCGGTGACCACGTAAGCCTCGAGCGTCCGTTCCCCGGCGGCTCCGGGTCTGACCAGCGCGACGGCCTCGCGCACCAGGGGATTGTCCTTCAAGACGCTTTCAATCTCGCCTAGTTCGATGCGATAGCCTCTGATCTTGACCTGCTCGTCGCGGCGTCCGATGTATTCGATTTCACCCGTGGAATTGTATCGGCCGAGATCGCCCGTGCCGTACATTCTGGCGCCGGTTGACCCCCAGGGATCCGGGAGGAACTTCTCGGCGGTTTCGGCGGCTAGCGCGTAACCGCGCCCAACCTGATCGCCGGCGATGCATATCTCTCCTACTACGCCAGGGAGAACCAGGTTCATATCGCCATCGAGTATGTAGACGCGCGTATTGATGATGGGCCGGCCGATGGTTGGCGCGCCTTCGGCGTTTGGTTGCACGTCGCCTCGGCTGGCGAGAACCGTGCACTCGGTCGGTCCATAGTGGTTGATCAATCTATAAGTCTCTTCGGCGGCGGGCCTGCCGCTCAGCCGATCTCCGCCGGTGAGGATTCGCTTCAATCCGTGTTCGCGAGGCCATTGCTCTTTCATCAACTGCTCGGCCATCGGAGTCGGAACGAAGGCGGTGGTTATTCCTTCGTGCACGAGAAAATCCCTGAGCCCGGCGCTTGAAATCCTGGTTTCGTCGTCGACGATGTGAAGCGCCGATCCGGCGGCCAGGGCAGGCCACACTTCCCACACCATCGCGTCGAATCCGGCCCCCGCCATCTGAGTGACTCGGTCGGCTTCTCCAATTCGATACTCGGCGATGTGCCAGTTGATCAGACTAAGGAGATTGCGATGCTCGATCGTAACGCCCTTCGGCGCGCCGGTGGAGCCGGACGTGTAGATGACATACGCGAGGCTCGCGGGCGACACTCCGACTTGCGGATCGTGCTGATCTCGTTTGC
>JAHFUG010000665.1 GCA_023265195.1 Blastocatellia bacterium
CGAACCCCGAACTCCGCACCTCGAACTCCGAACTCCGAACTCCGAACTCCGCACCTCGAACTCCGCACTCCGAACCCCGCACTCCGAACCCCGCACCCCGCACTCGGGATAAAAAGTGCGGAGCCCTTGGCTAGTTGGTTGTGCGTCGAGTCAGTGCAAACAGCTTATCCATATCGAACGTGATCCCAAAGTTGCCACGAACGTGGTTTTCCTTGATCAGCTCGGTCGCGTTCGCCCATGTGAACGAAAGAGGAATGCTGATGCCTTCCCGCACCGGTATCTCGACCTTCAGTTGCGCAATGCCTATGTCGGCCTTCTTGCCCGGGATTCGTTCGTTCTCTTTCAGCCGCTCGTAGCGTCCGTTGAAGGAGTAAGTTATCTTGCTCAGGTCGGCGGTTCCCGACAGAAATGGACTGTTGGCTTTGCCTTCGAACGAAATCGCCAGCGACAGATCGCGTAGCTTCTCCTGATTCCTCGTTGCATCCGGTTTGTTGTAGACCGAAGCGGCGGCGTTAATAACCATCTTCATCGGATTCCATATGTCTTGCTCGAACAGGAGCTTGTACACGGAATAGTCCGAGCCGTCGACGACTCGCTCATTGCCATAAGCGAAGGTGAGCAACGGACGCTTATTGAATTCACTGATAACGTTGTCTATTGCGGCTCTCAACGCCACGAGCGATTCGTTCGCGTCCTTGAGATCCATGACTACCTTTGTTTGAATTATCTCACGCGTCTTGGCGTCTATGACCCTGTCTCCGCGCTTGATCGGCTGGAAGACTTTGTTAAAAAGCTCGCATAGTATCCACTGCCGGACTTCGGCGATTCGCTCATCCCGTGTGCCCTTGACATTCACAAGTTGAGCCTTCAAGTCGGAGATCATTTGGTCCTGTATCCTGTCCTGGAAAGAGTTGAATTCCACTTCATTGAAGGTTTTGCTTTCGGCGTCCGAGATGCTCCTCAACCTTCTTTGCACGAGCGGCCGCACCTTCTCATCCCATACTTTGGCGAACTGATCCGACCTTACGCTCCGATTCCCAAGCAGCCGCACTCGTATCGACCACTCATTCAGTTGGCGCCTGGTGGCGCTGCCTAGTGGATCGTTCGGATTACTCAGGTTAAAGTTCGCGGAAGCTCCGATGCGGTTGAAGAACTCGTTTTGCTTGTAGAACTCCGCCGTGTCGCCATCCTTTCCTCTTGCGAGAAGCAGGAGCATATACGGCGAAGTGCTCAACGTCAGTGATGTTTTGTTGACCTGTTGTTCAACGGCGCCGTTCTCGATGGCGAATCCGAGAATGTTCGCGAAGCCCGGCTTTTGAACCGCCGAAGTCGATCCCGCCGCGCGGGCCGAAGCCCCGAGTTGCTTATCGGTTCGAGCCGTTTCAGCCATCAGCGGCGCTACTTTCAGCATGCGAATATCGGTGATGGCGTCGGCGATCGTATAAACGAGTAACTCAACGATTGAGCCTCCGAGCTGGCCCGGCCTATCATTCTTCCTTTCATCGTCCCGGGCCGGATCCGCGACGATCCTCGTGGCGGCGACCTTAGCCAGATCTTGAATCTGCTGAGGAGCGCCCGGGTAGCAGTCCTTGGATTGAGGGTAACAATTCAGCGTTGCGGACAGAACAAGCAAAACTACCGAGATACTTTTCGCGAAAGTCAGGTTTTTCATTATACCCACCTCTGAAGTTGTATTGGTTCCGTGCATAGGTTGTGCGGGCGAAGCCAGATTGTCGCGCGGCCGTGGACGCTACAGTTGCTCCCTAGATCGCCATCTTGCGGTTTGGCCTTGCACCCCAGCCAGATGAACGAAGGGTGTCCTTAACCTATGCCGCGCGGCAGCTAATAGCGCCGTCGGACCATTCCATCCAGCTTGAGCATGGTTTGTTGCGGTGTCACTGGGCCGCGGTAACCTTCCATTGGAGATCAAACTCGCCGCTTGGGTCGTCTTTGAAGATGGTCGGGCCGTCAAAGCTGCCTCCAAGTGAGCCCGAGATCTTCGACTTATACTTCGCGTCGCTCCCTGTTCCGGCTGGAAAGTCGCATCTTGCATGGCCAAAATGGGTTTGGCCGACGCTCTTGGTCACCGAAAACATGAATGTCGGAGTCGCTCCTCCAGTGTTTGGCAATGATTCACCATCTACGGCTATGTCAACAAACGGGCCAACCCCAATCGGAGTGAACACCATTGTGACGACTTCGCCTGTGTTGACCTCGAATTTAAAAGGGTTGCTTGGGTCGGGTTGTTTCATTTGATACCTCCACGACAATTTTCGGGGACTGTTCCCTCTTGATCGCGCTTTCGAGAGTTCAGCCTCGCCTTCGCTCCGCCGTCAAGAATCAATCGAGCGCGTTCGTGCTTATAATGGTAGAAAGGCCCAAAACGTTACCGATTAATCCGTGCAAGAAGACTCGAGGACGGCAGTGACATTGTTCAGCGTTTCTCCAGTATCCCATTCGGTGAAACTGAGATTAATAACTTGTCTCTAGCTTCTCCTACATCATATATAGACTCGAAAGCCAAGCGTTGTGATTCGAGATTTGGAACCCTGTTCCGGGCAGGGTAAAAACAATCGCCTTGGAAAGCCTCCCCTCCACCGTACCGACCGCCAGCCTTCCGCGGAGAGGGTATTCTCCTTCAAATCACCCCTGCTTTTCGCCCGTCGTTGGACTGCCGTCATCGCCGCCATTCTTGCCGGATTTCTTCCGCAACAGGTTCTTTACTCCGAACAGAGACTCCAGCGTGTCTTGCCAGAACGGCGCGCCTACGCTTAACAACAGCGCAGTGATGAGCCATCCCACCAGACCCATGACGTCGCGTTTCACCTTGTCGGCTATGTCGTCGGTTGACCACCCATGCCACCACTGCTGGACGTCGGCCCAGTGGAGCCGGTCGAGTCCGAAGC
>JAHFUG010000666.1 GCA_023265195.1 Blastocatellia bacterium
ACCGGCCATAGCCTCGCCACAGCCTTCAGCAGCCAGTCCTTGATTTCATCGGGCGATTCGGATTTGGAATGCACGTGTGATATTATACCCACATACCATCCGGTTTTCAAGAAAAAAATGGGAATTATCCCTTTGACAAACCCACCGCTTAACCGGCGTGCGGCGACCGGTGGTAAAAGATTCCCTGCCCGTGGTTTTTGATCCGAGTCCGCACGCCGGGAGTTAGCGTTATGAGTTCCATCGGCTTCCTGCGCCGTTTCCTTGTTTGGTTATTGCGCCCGGTGGTCCCGGTAATTATGGCCGAGTATTATGCGGCGGCCCTCGGTGATCCCGAGACGAGAAAGCGAGAGGCAGACGAGCGCTTCGAGGATTGGAAGGCAAGCTTCAAGAATCCGCCGAATCGTCGTCATCGCCGAGAAACTCCTCACCGAGTGCCTGAGACTCGGTAAACTCTATGATATGTCGCATTCGCTCGATTGGAACGCGGGGATTTTCCTCGGCAGTCAAAAGAGCGGCGCTTGTTATGCTTCTGAGTTCATCGGCTGTCATCCGATTGTCTGCGACTAGACGCTTAAGCAGGTGCGTCATCAGCAGCCAAGCGGCATAGCCAAACCCGGTTTCTTCTTCCACGGTTGTTTCAATGTCGTTGATTTTGTCAATTAGGTCATCGCTCATATTCGGTCTCTCTTCTGTGACTGAAAGCCTGTTTTTTCCGCGTGACCGGTCACCGGAATTAGGTTATACTCAATCTCGACCGTGACGGTCGGCACACGATCTTTGAGGTTTTGGTTTAGTGCGGAGAGGGCGGGTGTCGAACCCGCTCACGCCGGGTTAGCGGCGCGACCTTGGTTTATCAGACCAGTACCTTTCCGTTCGGTCACCTCTCCGTTACGAACCAAAAAGGTGGGGATGATGGGGTTCATCCATCGTCCCCACAACCACATTCCATTGTGGTTCAGCGGAAAGGATAGCATGTCGAAATCAAAAGAAGAAGAGCGAGCCAAGCCCGGCCCGAAGCCAGAGACTCTATCTCTTCATCCTCTGAAGCCAGAAGACGCTATGCGGATTCTATTGGGTGCGCAACCTACCAAGGCCCAACCCTCAAAAAGACCGGTAGCAAGAAAGAAGTAGCCGAGTTCTGTTTACTCATCTTCCCTGCTTCTCTTTGGTCGTGATACCAAGCCCCGCTTTAACTCTACCTTGACTCGCTTCGCGGCTTCGACCACTCGCTCCATTGAATCCAAGTCACGCGGGAAGTCATTATCAAGCGAAGCCTGAAACAGAATGAGGCACGTCCGATAGGTTGGAGTGAATGAGAACGCCAGCCGGAATCCATTCTCAAGGCATTCTAGCGCTCGCATAGAGCCTTGTGGATTGTTCTCAATATCCACAAGCAGGCAATGAAGAAGCTTCGCCGCTCGTTCGGCTTTGCTTGAATCTTCGCGAAGGGCCGGATTGAAC
Organism: Blastocatellia bacterium; assembly: GCA_023265195.1. Classification (GTDB taxonomy): domain Bacteria; phylum Acidobacteriota; class Blastocatellia; order UBA7656; family UBA7656; genus QHVH01. Next base: position 1,462 of record JAHFUG010000666.1, read on the forward strand.
AGATCGAGCCAAACGGAGTCATCCCGCCACCATTTCTGATCGTCTTTCATTTTGTCTGCCCGTTCCTTTCGAAATCGCGGCCATGCTACTCATAGAGTGTGTTTCTGTCAACAGGCCATGCTACTCATACTCTGTAGACCGATAAGGTGAAGGCGGGTATCGTCTCGCCAGTGAAAGAAGACCCACATCAGATACTCGCCGACAATATGCGACGCTTGCGAGCGGAGCGGGGATGGTCGCAAGAGTTGTTAGGCGAGAAAGCTGGAATCCATCGAACCTATATCGGCAGCGTTGAACGGCTCGAACGGAATCCGAGCGTGGCCAGTCTTAGGAAGATTGCACGGGCGTTTGGCGTTGAGACTTGGGAACTGCTCTTCCCGACTAAGAAGAGGTCGCGGCGACACGATTAGCTGGCACACTTAAAGTTTGGACATGATGGACTTGCGGACACATCGCCACCTATGATCGAATACCCCTACTATGCTAGGGCTCCCAAATCCGATAGCGCCGATAGCAGTTACTGCTTCCCTCGCCAAGCGGCCCATGCTATCATTCCGCCCTTCGGAGTTCTCTGATAAGACGACGAGTTACCCATATGTCTATGTGGAGCTAGTCCCGGAATGGGATATGGAACGGGACGGCCTAGTGACAGTCATGGACATTCGCTTGATCTACAAAGGACCGTTGCTAGCAACGGGCAATGATGCACTAAAACCCGCCGCACCAAATCGGGCGAGAGAAATTCACCTTATTCGTCGCAGGATTCATGAGCAGCTAGCCGTATTATGGGAAAAACACCCCATACTCAAGGCGAAAAGGTTAACACCCTTCATATGGCTAAGTGATCTTCGAAGAAAAATAGCTATTGATATAGACTTAGACCTAGTTGATGACCGGCTCTTAGAGACTCTCGGCGCTAAAGGCGAGACCAAGGAATCAATCCAGAGGCTTACCGAAGTTGAAGCACTTGGCAAGCGCTTCAACCGTTGCGGCTTCAATTTTGTTCCATTGGTTAATGCCGACTTCAACTGTGTTTGCGCTCTGGACATCTTATTCTTGCGTCGAGAAGACCCTGGGCACTTGATTACAACCCTCGGTGGTGGAGACATAGATAACCGAATCAAGACTCTATTAGACGCTCTACAGATTCCGCAATCCTGTACGCAAGTCGATGGCACGCCAGGACCAGACGAGACCCCGTTTTATACATTGCTTCAAGATGATGGCTTGGTCACAGACTTGAAGGTTACAACTGACCGCCTACTCCAACCGCTTAAACACGGCGAGGAACAGAATAATGTAGTTCTGATCATTCAGGCGCATATCAAGACCTCGCAGGCGTGGTTTGATTCCGAAGAATCTGAGGAGTGTGATACTAACGTGCTCGGGTCCTAGATAGCTTAAAGGCGGCAGCCTAAAAACGAACGGCACTCATCAAGGTAA
>JAHFUG010000329.1 GCA_023265195.1 Blastocatellia bacterium
TCCGCTCCCGCCGGTCGAAATCCCAAACTATTACTCTCCCGTCTTCTCCTCCAGTAATCAGGCGCCTGCCGTCCGGTGAAAACACGGCTCCATGCACGGCGGCTGTGTGACCGTCACGAAATGTCTTTTCTTCCCATTCCTCACTCACTGAAAGCGCGGCAGCTACAACCGCGATTATCGCGGCCACTGCCAATGCCAGCGCGCCACCCACTATCATTCGCCGGCTGGTTCTGGTTTTACGACGGTGCTCCACACGTTCGAGCGCCTCGATTAGCTCACCGGTCGAGGCGTAGCGGTCCTCACGTTTTAGCCGAAGTGACTTTCTGACGATCTGCTCCAGGTCCCTGGGCGCATGGTCAAACTTCACCTCCGGGGGCAGTGGTTCGTCTTCGCGTAACAGTGCCCGGGTTGCCGCGATGCGGTCGGCTCCTTCGAACAGCCGCCGCCCAGTCACCATTTCAAACAGCACCAGACCAAGAGAGAATATGTCAGTCCTTGTGTCCAGTCGTTCACCCCGCGCCTGTTCGGGCGACATATAACTCGCGGTGCCGACGATCGCTCCAGGAACGGTCAGGTTTGGGGGCTCGCTTCCGAGCGGGATGCTGCCGGCCTGAGTGGCTTCGGCGTCAGGAGACGGCTGGGACGCTTCCTCGCTCAATTTCGCGATACCGAAGTCGAGCACCTTCACCAGGCCGTCATTGCGGACCATAATGTTTTCGGGTTTGATGTCGCGGTGAATGATGAGCGCGGTATGCGCAGCCTTTAGGGCGCTGGCTACTTGGATGGTTATTCGAAGCGACTCGTCCGTGGTCAGGGACCGAGGCTTGCCGGTGTCGGGATCCGTCATCATCTGGCGCAGCGTCTTTCCTTCTATGTACTCGCTGACGATGAAGCTGGTCCCGTCGTTCTGAGCTATCTCAAAGATGCTAATGATGTTGGGGTGATTGAGGCCGGATGCGGCGCGCGCTTCCAGCTCGAGGCGGCGCACCCTGTTGGCGGCCGCCATTAGGCTGGAAGGAAGCATCTTGATCGCAACTGTTCGATGTAGCTTTTCATCGCGTGCCTTGTAGACCTCTCCCATCCCACCGACCCCGATTCGCGCTTCGATGCGATAGTGATCGATAAGTTGTCCCACAACCGCTGAGGGCGTTTTGTCGGCCAGTTCCTGAGCAAACTTTAGAAGGGCGGGAGATTCGAGAAGGCGTTCGGCTTCTGCTTCCTTTTTGAGCAGCGTCACTACGTCCCGGAGCAGCGTTTCGTCACCGGCACACGCCTGCTTCAAAAAAGCTGCCCGCGCGTCTAATTCGAGGTCGAGCGCGGTCTGCAAGAGCTCTTCAATCTTCGCCCACCGCGCTTGATCCATTGCTGTCAACCTCCCGCTTGGTGAGTTCCTTCATCAGCCACAGCCTGGCTGTGCGCCAGTCTCGTTTCACGATGTCAATGGAGACTCCCATGGCCGCTGCCGTCTCCTCGATGCTCAACCCACCGAAGTACCGGAGTTCAACAGTCTGAGCCTTTCGGGGGTCGTACTCGGAAAGGCGTTCTAGCGCTTCGTGGATCGCGATTACCAACTCGAAGTCAAAGTCGGGCGAAACGGTCATAACCTCATCAAAGGAGACTCGCGTAAACCGGCCACCGCACTTCTGGACCAACCGTTTGCGTGCTTCGTCTACGAGCACTCTTCGCATCAGCTTTGCCGCCATCCTGAAGAAGTGAGTCCGGTCATTCCATTGCAAGCGGCTGCAATTGACGAGCTTGAGGTAAGCTTCGTTGATGAGCTCGGTTGTTTGCAGTGCGTCGCTGGCGCGCTCTCCCTGCAGACAGCGGTGCGCCAGCTTATGCAGTTCGGTATAGACGAGTGGCATCAATCGATCGAGCGCGTTCGCATCGCCCTTTCGCCATTCGTGGAGGAGATCGGTGACATCTACGGCTGACTGGCTGCCCATTGCCTTTCACCTCGCCAACGCCCAATTACGTCGAAGGGCCTGGCAAACCCATCTTGGTTCTGTCGCGCCGTCCAACCTACGGCGATCAAGGAATGCCAAAACCCCTGAGGGCGCCAACTGAAAAACCGTTGAACACATGCACCACTCTTGACCCGATTCGCGCCTTTTAAACTTAGAGACAATGGACGTGAACGAGTCCGCAGCTTCAAAAGATGCGTGCAATCTAGCACCTTACGTAGCTGCGCGCAAATTGAATACGCCGGTGATCGTTTGATGTTTATTCGACGGTGGTCTACCGTTTTAGCGGGTTTTGCATACTCAATGAGGATAGCGTTGATTCTTGGCAAGATAGGACAACCGAACGTATCCGCCCTGATTTCAGACCATTTAAAGAAGGTCAAAACAATGTCAAAACTACGAACGATTTCTCTGATGCTGACCCTCCATGGATACCGAACGGTATCAGTGTCAATTCTGGCCATATTCTTGCTCGGGCCTGTGATGGGAGTTATCACCAAAGTAGCCTCCGCGGACTTCCTTCAGCAAGGCCCGATGACTTCGTCCTTCAATCAAGCCGAAGGCACACTCGACATATTTCGATACGGTCAGAAGGTCGTCGTGTACCAGCGTGACACCAAGCTCGGTGTGCGCTCCATTGGCAATGCCATCACGGAACTCTACGCGCCCGGTCATCCCCAGGACAACCTGATTTCAGACTCATCGCCTATAGTGCCGCCTCAACTTCTGCTCAAGGTAGGCGAAGGCGACTGTCAGAACAATCCGTCTTCCATGAATTGTGATTACTTTGCTCATCATAACTCGCGGGTAACTATCCTTCAGGATAGCGGTTCCGCCGTCGTATTCTCCGTTACAGCGCAAGCTTCACAGCACGATGATAAGGGAACGCCACGAAACTTCTTTTCCGCCGCGACTATTACCGTTCCATACCACGCTGAGCATACTGTAATCGAATACGACGCTCACGCTACTTTGGAGAGTCCGACGGACGTCGACTTCTCCCTTAGGCCGCTGCCTTTCTTTGAACTTGTGCGTGAGCAGTACGCCAGCTTGTCTTACCTAGATCAGGATTGCAGAATCTCCAGCGTTTCTGTGCCTGTGGGCGGCCCGCCGTTTTCCGTCTACGTTGACACGAGGGTCTGCAACACCAGCCCCTGGGCGGCTCTTTATGATAATAAGAAAGGGAACCTGGGAATCATACTCAAATCATGGAAATGGTCGTCAGGAGAGCCCAAATTGCTTTCGTTTACAGAGACGCAAAACCATCCTCTCCGGCCGAATCTTTACTTCCAGTCGACGGATGCTCCCCGGTTTTACCAACAGGGCGTGTGGGATTCACAGGTCGTGTTCATGGCCTACAGCAACGCTTCCGATTACGTTCCGGTCCATGTGTTCAGAGAATGCTCTCTGGATTCCGCGCCGGACGCTTCTTACACAATCAAGGTTAAGGCCAAGCCCATTGACTCACGTAGCGATGTCCTCAACGCGACGACGATAGAGATTCGAGAGGGCGACACGCTGTGCTTCACGGCCACGAAAATGTGGAGTGTCGGGCAGGGCAGCGTCAGTCCCGACGGAAGTCCCGATTTCTGTGACTGTCCAGTCAAGGACGCCGGCGGAAACGCCTTGGTTGGGGCTCTCATCGGTAGAATCGGAACCGATGGCGCGCCGTTCCTAATAGGTTCCGCGAACTCGGTGAAGGCAACCAGAAACGGGACGCTTTACCTTGGCAGCAACGACAATCTCGGCCCATGCACCGGCCAAAGAGGCTCTTGCTACGACGACAATAGCGGCAAGGTCAAGGTTCAGATCCGAATCAAGCGGTCTCCCATACTGTTTGCAGAGCCGCGTACGATCATTGATTCACCAGAAAGCGAATCCGTTGGGCTTGGCGTTACTTTTCGATGGGGCCTGCGAAATGCTAAGCCAGGAGAAGTCTATCGATACAAAGTCCGCCTTGATAAAGGCGTCAATGCCTGCGACAGCGGCATCGAAGAAGAATTCGATGCCGATACGAAAACCTGCTTGAGAGTAGATCTACCGGCAAATCGCTATAGCAATTCGAGCGTAGATTTTGCAATTCAAGCAACCGATTCACAAGGCCACAAGTTTTGCACGGAGGGTAGGCGGTTCAGAGTGGATGCCCAATTGCCGCCGTCGCAGAGGTGCGATTGAGATGGAAGAGGAGAGTCTCATAGTAGGAATCAACTGTTCTGGATTGCTCACGATCATGAGTTCGACAAGATCGAATCGGCAAGGCGGTGGCTCAATCACCGGTTGGCTGAACCGGCCAGACCTTTCCCGACAGTCAGGGATTCACGGTCTCGTGATTCTCCGGCCGTTGGCGCTGGCAACACGGTGTTTTTGTAGAGCAGCATGCGGTGTAAAGAGGAGGAGGAAACTATGGAGAATATGTCTGTTGTGCATCATCGCGCCCGGCTCATTGTCGCTTTTGTGATTGGTTCTTTGCTGCCCCATTTCTGCATCTCGCCTGCTCGCGCGCAAGAAATGCGGAAATGCATGGCCGGGGTCAACTATCCGTGGGCCGGCTACGGACACGACTTCGGCAAGAACGCGTGGGGACACGATGGGATCATAACCGGCGGCTGGACGTATCAAACATTCGCCGGGAGCGACGGTTTCACCGACACTCGTTTCTCCAAAGAAAAGGCTCACACCGGCGCCGGCTCTCTTCGCGTCATCGCCGATTTCAATAAATAAAGACAGGCGTGCTGGAGAGTTCTACATCGATCTCAAGAATCACGGCCCCCGGGGTGTCAATGTGCCCGTGAATGTCAAAGACACGGCCGGCAAGTTCTCGGTTTATTTGCCACAAGGAATTTCCGGGTCTCCGAGCACTCCGAGTTATATTCAGCCCTTCTTCAAGAGCGAAGGCTTCTTCTCCTGGTATGGGCCCACCCAGAACATAACGCCTGACCGGGAGAACAAATGGACGGACGTCGAATTCAATACATCGGCTCCGCCGAGCTTCATGGATCCAGGGTATGACCCTAAGAGAATTATCTTCTTTGGCGTGAAGATAGGCATTAGTGACCGGTCCGACGCGCCGTTCAAGGGAGTGATCTACATTGATGATTACGTGTTAAACACGGATCCTCCGATCACCTTTGATTTCGAGATGCTTGAAGTCGAAAAAGACTTCGCCGCTTTGCGGCAATCAATAGGGCAATGCGCGGCGCCCGTTGTACGCGTATTCGTTTTCACCGACGGACGCGCCGCTCCGGAGTTCGATCTGAACGGGCAAGTGACCGGCTTTGACGAGTACTTCATGCAGGACTTCGGTGAATTTGTGGCGATCGCCAAACGTCAGAACATCCTACTCATTCCGGTCTTGCTTGATTTCCTCTGGTTCGATTCCGCGAAACTCGAGTCGGGCGTCCAACTCGGCGGACGCTCAGACATCATTCGAGACCCGGTTAAGCGCCGGTCGTTTTTGGATAGCGCTCTCAAGCCTTTGATCGAGAACTACTGCGACGAGCCTCAGATTCTCGCGTGGGAAGTCGTCAACGAACCGGAATGGGCGATGCGAGACGTGCCGAAAGATCCTTCGGTTGGACCGCCAAACATCGGCGACCCTGTCACGATCAGCGAAATGCAGGAGTTTGTCCGGTTATGCGCGAACACCATTCACGCCTGCTCGACCCAGAAAGTGACTGTGGGCAGCGCGCGTCGCGTATGGCTGAGCTACTGGCGGGGACTGGGGCTCGACTTGTATCAGTTTCATTGGTACGACAAGTTCGCGCAGGCTTCACCGCCCGACGTTTTCCCGTGGGCGCCTTACTCAGATCTCGGACTTGATAAGCCTTGCATCGTCGGAGAGGTTCCCTCAAAGAGCACGCAGCACCAGCCGCTCGACTTTTTGAATGCCGCCTCAATCGGTGGTTACGATGGGCTGTTATTATGGAGCTATCGCGCAGGAGACGACTTCTCCGACTTTGACCGCTCAAGAGGCGGCCTTGAAACCTGGTGCCGGACGTCTGGTATGTTGGTGGACAAGATTGAATCGGCCAAGAAGAAGACTATCGTCACCGGAAGGTGCTTTGACTGGGTTGTTGGTGTGTCTTTCAACGACAAACCCGTGGAAACCGAGAGGCTAACAATCACGCCCAACCAGATCGTCGTTACCGGAAAACCAAAGCAGCTCGGCATAGTTAGCGGAAGTAATCAGTTGAGGCTGAAATTCAAGAGTGGAGCGCTATCATCGCCGACCAGCTTCGAGAAGTGAGGCGTTATGTGACGCTCGGGGCGCGCTCCACGCGTCCAATCGGAGCTATGTGTGATTCCAACTCCTGACCGTTATCGTAGATAACGTAGTCGCCTTGATTATCTCGGCAAAGAAGTCGAGGAGAGTTTCGTGGGGCATCACTCAAGAGTAGAAGAATGGCGATGCCCGCTTCAAGCGATGGACAACTGAACTTGTATTCGAGGCGCCGGCGCCGTCTGTAAGTGTGATCGCTCCATCCCTAATCCCACCAATGTTCCCGTGTGGGGTTAAGTAACGAAGGCGGCCCTACGCCTCGCGTAGGAGGGACATCTGGAGTTTGGCCATTTTGGGTTGCGCTTTTGTCAGGAAGAAATTGGTTAGTTCGCCAAAAATGAAAAAATCACAGGTTGGGAAGAGGGATTTATCCCCGCTCTTCTGCTCGCTGCAAGCTTGAATGAACCCTGAACGAGGAGCGGGGATAAATCCCTCTTCCCAACGTGTGATTTGCCTAGATTGAACCTGGAATTTGAATTTGCTCATTCCGAAAATGGCCAAACTCCAGACTGGAGTTTGGCCATTTCAGAGAGCCCAACACCAAGCTAGGCTTTTTCGCAGACTGCGCTGCGAAAAAATGGCCTTTCGGGCAACTAATTCTCCCGCGCAGTCCGCGAAAAAAGCGCGATCAGCATTCAGCCGCGGTCAGCTTTCGGATTAGTCCGGTGAGCATGCGTTTGACCTAGACGAGGCGGTAAGCCGTTTGCTCAGAGGTTTTCATATTCAGGAACCAACTTGTTGTCGTTCTTATTTCCATAAGCGGCTAATTTCCATGTTCAGTCTCAGCAAATGCTGAGACTCAACATGGAAACTTTAGATGTTGAGCTCTCTGAAAATGGCAAAGCTCCAGGGAGGTTTATTGGTTTCATCTCCAAATCACGCTAACTCCCCGGCCGAGCGCTTACGTTCTTCCGCGTCCTTCGTATCCCCGTGGAGGGCGTCCGCGATGACTCGGTTCGTGAACTCGTCGAAGTATTCCTGAAGCGTAGCTTGAAGCGATTCAAACTCCGGCCACAATGTGTCGTCGACAAACGCGTGTGAGACTCGCGCCATTACCGTCGTGCGCCTTTGTCCGTAGTACCGATAGGGCACGATACCGTACCGGCGCAACAACGCCATAAAAAGCCGTTTCGACCATTCGTCCCCGAGCCGGAACCGGTATTCAACGGCAGGGTCGCTACGCTCGAACTCAGCCAGCCGAGCCATAATGCGCTCGCGGGCTTTTTCGGCGGCCAGCCGCTCTCCATCCGTCCCCGGCCGTGAGAACAGAGCCTCGATTCGCCGGAGTTTCTCGATCAGTCTCTCTTCATCCGTCATGTGTCAGTCTCTCTTCATCCGTCATGTGGGTGAGAATATCAGACTAAGGAAGGTGGCCCAACCGCCGGGCGCCGGCGCGAGGCCGCCAAACACTGCGAGGTGCGACTGAACCGCGATTTGGAGGATTCCGCTAGGACTCAAGCAACCAGTCTTCCGCGAAGGAGACGCCTTAGGAGGCGTACACAAATAACTTTCCGCTTTGAGTTATGCGGCAGCACGAGATGAGTACCGCCGGTGAAGTGAGGACCTCACCGCGGAGTCGCAGAGACCCCTGAGAGAGCCGCAGAAAGTAAGCCCCCTCTGCGGTCTTTGCGACTCCGCAGTCAACTCCCTCGAACAATGGAACTTATTTTTTTACGCCTCCTTAGCCAACGAAACCCGTGCTCTTATCGATAATGGCGCGCGCCTCTGCGTCCTCAAATGGATACGCATAGATGAGGATGACTACATCACGCTCGCCCACCTTCCCCTCTAATGTGATGGAGGGCCATCCGTCATTTTCAATTCCAAACGACATTCCCATTACTTCATCGAGAGCAGCGTGAGCCGTCATAAGGTCCAATCTATGTATAATGCCGAAACATCTCCCTCCATCGTCGGACGCGCTTTCCGAGACGTCAATAAGCGAGGGAGCCATCTTCAACAGGTGGACGCCCAAAAAACTTTCATCAGGCGCTGAGTAACGTCCCTCAATATAGGCAACGCCCTTAAACTCGATTCCCGAGGCGATTCTTTCATATAAGGACCATACCCAGTCAGGCATATGGTTCTCCGTGCTCATATGGATGCTCCCTTTTGTTTATGACTTCATTCAGCTCAAAGAGTGGCTTTTGTAGGCGGATTGCGGTCTTGAGTTTGGCCATTTTGTTACACGCTGCTGAATGAGCGGAGTATAAACAGCCGCGGTACTATCGTCAAAAAGAGATTCAAGAGGGTAGTTGGTGGATCGTTCATACCCAACCTACACGACGAGGCGCGTCAGATCCCTTCCCCGAATCCCACCAACGCAGTTGGTGGATCGTTCATACCCAACCTACACGACGAGGCGCGCAATATCCTTCCCCGAATCCCACCAATGCAGTTGGTGGATCCTTCATACCCAACCTACACGACGAGGCGCGCCAGATCCCTTCCCCGAATCCCACCAACGCAGTTGGTGGATCGTTCATATAC
>JAHFUG010000055.1 GCA_023265195.1 Blastocatellia bacterium
ATTAGTCATTTGTCATTGGTCATTTGTCATTTGTCATTTGACATTGGTCATTTGTCATTGGTCATTGGTCATTGGTCATTGGTCATTGGTCATTTGTCATTTGTCATTTGTCATTGGTCATTTGTCTGTTGGGACAGCCGCTCGCCGATCGCACGTGACAAGTAACAAGTGACAAGTGACAAGTGACAATTTTGTCATTTGTCATTTGTCATTTGTTTCCGACCTTGGTTGGACAGCCGCTCGCCGATCGCACGTGACAAGTAACAAGTGATAATTTTGTCATTGGTCATTTGTCATTGGTCATTTGTTTCCGACCTTGGTTGGACAGCCGCTCGCCGATCGCACGTGACAAGTAACAAGTGACAAATGACAAGTGACCAATGACCAATGACCAATGACAAATGACAAGTGACCAATGACAAATGACAAATGACAAATGAGCGACATCAGACAAAACCTGGTCAATAGAGTCAGACGACGAGTCTCCTCGGGTGATTACGAGGTCGACTCTTTGCTGCTAGCTCGTGTTCTCTACCAGCGGATGGATCCTGCTCTCCGCGAACGAGCTGCGAGAGCGTTGTCTTCCGCGCCTTCAAGCGGGAACTCATCTCCGACCTCAACCCCTGGATCGCCTTCGAATGAAGCTGGGAAGCGCGGGCTTCATTGACCTCCAGCACGGCGCCCACTTCCTTCATATTCATCTCCTCGCCATAGTAGAGCCACAACACCAGTTTCTGGCGCTCGGGCAACAGATCCACGGCCTTCCATATCAACTCCAATAGTTCCTTCCTCTCCAGATGAGCGGCTGGGCTGGCGCGGCCGGCGGCGTCAGCGACGTCTTCTCGCAACTCGTCTGAATCGCTCCAATCAAGTCGGTTCACTCTGTCGAGCAGGCGATGGCAGTCCCCGATGTTGATTCCAAGTTCATCGGCGATCTCGGGCGCCGTTGCGCCGCGGCAGGTTCTGCGCTCGACTAACTCGCGCGCGCGATCGATTTCCTTTTCCATCCTGTGCAATCCCCGAGGAGCCCAACTCAAGGAGCGGAGATAATCCAGCATCGCCCCGCGTACGCGAGTCTCAGCATATGTTCTGAATCGAACTTCGCGTGCGCCGTCAAATTTCCGGGCGGCGTCGATCAAGCCAAGCACCCCCGCGCTCCACACATCGTCAGCTTCAACGGCTCGAGGCAGTCTCGCGACCGTGCGCTTCATGACCTGCGTAACTACGAACAGGTTTTCCATTACGAGCTCGTTTCGGATCTTAAGATCGGAGCCCGCCTGGCCACCATCCGTCTGAGTAATAATGTTGCTATTTATGTATTCGGTCGGAATCATGCTTTGCAGAAATCCCGTAAATTTACACACATAACCGGCTCATCTCGCTGATCACGTCAGCGCATTAATAAACCTCGACTCTTGAGAGGGGGGACTCACACTTAAGCGAGCTTATACGCTCCGGCTATGGCTTTTCTCGAGCAACCTGAAACTCGAGAATTGACGCCGCCCGCGGGCCATGGGTAACGAATTTCGCTGGCGTGTCTTGATGTTGCGCAAAATGCGCCTACAAGATGCGTGCCATTCGCAAACACAGTATGTTGATTCACGTTGATTATGCGGCGATTGAAGCACAATGGAAGAGCGGATGACTCAATCAATCAATTCCATCGAAGTCGATCACGCGAATCGGTCGCGCCCGTTGTTTGGCTCGAACTTGGTTACGCGTTTTCAGTTACGCCAAAAAATGATCGTCAGAGATCAACGTCACCAAAAAAGGCCGCGAGCGCCATATCCATGCTCATCCTCGCCGCATGTTCGCACGCAAGCTATTGGATAGTGTCCTAATACTGTGTTGCCGATTGGATAACTATGACTGAGGCGCAGGCTCCCACCAAAGAACGACCGGAATACTCCCAACGCAGTTGGGGGACTTTTTCAAATCCGGCCTACTCACGCGTCGCCCCGTTGATCTCCGGAATACCCCCAACGCAGTTGGGGGATCCGTTCAATACCAGCCTACTAGCGGCGCTGGGCCATCAACGGATCTCCAAGGCGATCCGAGCCCTTGTTAGCGTGCCCACGAATGCTCGCGCGTTGGATAGGCTCCATATGAACCATCCCCAACTCCGTTGGGGGTATTAAAGAAAAAAGCCGCGGTGCGCCGTCTGTAGCGAGCGAATGAACGTATCCCCCAACTGCGTTGGGGGTATTCTCGGGTCTCGAGATCTTTCTCTAGCGAGCAACACGAAGTTACATAGGACACTACTAACTATTGGCGTAGGTGGACTCGAACCCAAGAGCGCACCAGGGTTGGATTGGAGGTTGGATTGGCCGCCAACTTTACAACCCGCCGAATCGTGAGATACCCTCAATGCGGTCTTTTAGACCTCAACACTCATATCAAAGGATGTACGGTGCGGTAATGGAAGCACGGAAGCCGAAGACGCATACATTCAAGTTCACCAATTCTCCTAACTGGTTTCAAGATTTCTTCCGCCGGTACACGTTCCTGGCTCTGACCGTTTTGTCGATCGTCGCCGGGATGATGTTCGGCGCTACCGTCGCCTATCAAGCCAGTATGACCAGCGAGGCGCAAGAGGTCGCTGGGCTCGCGACTTTCCGGCCAAATCTTGTCACGCGAGTCATGGCCGACGACGGTAAGACGGTGATCGGAGAATTCTCGGTCGAGCGGCGAATCCCAGTAGGCTACGACGATATTCCCGATCACATGAAGAAAGCCATCTGGGCGATCGAAGACGACAGGTTCTTCCAGCACATCGGTGTTGACCCGATCCGAATCGGCATGGCCGCGTACAAGAACATCGCTCTCGGCCGCAAGGCTGAAGGAGCGTCGACGCTGACGCAGCAGCTTGCGCGCGCGCTGTTCCTCACACCCGAAAAGACGTACACCCGGAAGGTAAAAGAAATTTTGCTGACGCTTCAGATCGAGCGCTATTACACCAAAGAACAAATCATGGAGATGTACTGCAACCAGATATTTCTCGGCGGCGGAGCCTACGGCTTCGAAGCGGGGGCGCAGTACTACTTCTCGAAGACGCTCAAGGAACTCTCGCTCGAGGAGTGCGCTCTATTGGCGGGGCTCCCAAAGGCTCCCAGCCAGTACTCTCCCACCCGCGATGAGAAGGCCGCGTCGGAGCGGCGCAACGTCGTGTTGATGCGGATGCGTCAGGAAGGGTACATCTCCGACGAGGAGTTGAATCGAGCAAAACAATCCAGGATCAATCTCAATCTAAATCCGCAAACCGGCAACAACAACTCGATCTACGGCTACTTCGTCGAAGAGGTCCGGCAGGAGTCCGAAGACACATTCGGCACCCAGGTGACTCACACCGCCGGGATGAATATCTACTCGACGCTGGACTTCAAGGCCCAGCGAGAAGCCGTCAGAGCCGTTCGCAGGGGTCTGCACTCATACGAGGACAGACACGGCAAGAAATGGCGCGGCAAGCTGCTGAACGTCCTCGACAGCAAAATCGCCAACGACCTGTCGCACTATACTCATCCCGACTGGATCGGAGACTACGTCGCGGGCGAGTACATCTACGGACTGATCACGAATGTCACGTCGTCGTCGGCCGACGTTCGATTCGGGGACTACAAAGCGGCAATAACCGAAGCCAACACGAAGTGGGCGGGTGGACCCCCGGCGAAGCTCCTGCGCAAGGGCGATCTCGCGGTCTTCAAGATCGTCAAACCCGACAACGCTAAGAAGACGCTCGAAGTGAACCTCGACCAGTTGCCTTCAGTTGACGGCGCGTTGACTTGCCTCGATTCCAAGACCGGCGAAGTGAAGGCGATGGTCGGCGGATACGACTTTGCTACGCGGAAATTCAACAACGCCACCCAGGCGGAGCGGCAATGCGGATCGGCGTTCAAGCCGTTTATCTACACGGCCGCGATCGAGTACGGTTTCACGCCGGATACGGTTGTGAACGCGGGGCCGTTCGTCGATCCCGTAACCGGCTGGTCGCCTCACAACTACGACGGGTCCAACGGCGGCGGGATGTTGCCGCTCAGGAGCGCGCTTCAGCAATCGCTCAACGTCGTGGCCGTTCGCTTGCTCTCAATCGTCGGCGTGGACAAGGGCGCCGAGGTCGTAAAGCGCTTTGGGCTGCCAAACCCGATGAAGCGCGTCCTGCCATCGGCCCTTGGAGCAACCGAGGAGCCGCTCCTTGATATGACCAGCGCTTACTCGGTGTTTTCGAACCGGGGTGTCCGGGTAAAGCCCCACCTGATTAAGCGGGTCACGGACGCCGATGGCGAGGTGAAGCAAGAGTGGAAAGAAGAGTCATACAAAGTCCTTTCGCCTTTCGTGGCCTCGCAGATGCAAGACATGATGCGTGGCGTCGTAACCGGCGGCACCGCGGGTTCGGTAATGTCGAATAAGGAACTGGCGAAGCGGATGATCTGCGGCAAGACCGGCACCGTCAATGACTTTACCGACGCGTGGTTCATCGGTTATACGCCTTCGTATACGACAGGCGTATGGATTGGTTATCCTGGACTAAAGAAGAGCCTGGGGAACAAGGAGGCGGGTTCGGTCGCGGCGCTCCCGATGTGGATTCAGTACATGGAGAAATTCCTGACCGGGAAGCCCAACGATCAATTCCCGAAGGCTCCGGCTCCCGATCGCGAAATAGTCGCTCGGCGGGCGGAAGCCGAACGCGCGATGAAGAACGCCGACGCCGGCGAAGCAGCCGCCCAGTCAACGGACGACGCCTCAGGTAAAGCTAAAGCCGCTCCCCAGGATGACGCCACACCAAAAGACAAACCCCCGCGAGTTGCGCCCCGCTTAGTCGAGCCTGAAGGTGGAGCGAACACGCGGCGCGATGAACGTCCTTACACCGATATCGATCGCCCGCCTCCGCGAAGGCAAAACACTCCCAAGCCTGAGGCTGGCGGTAAAGGCGGCGACGCCGCTACGAAAAAACGCGGCAAGAATGGATAACCCGGATGCCGCTAATAATCCTCATGGCGATAGTAGTCGCCGCCCTCATATGGTGGCGCAAAAGCGAGCGCTCGAATACGCTGAATGAAAGGGCCTACCTCCGCAGCCGCGGCTATACCTCGGATGAACGGGAAGAACGCAGGCCAATCCCGCGGGACTCCAGGCTCGTTGGTCTGGTGGATTCGCTTGACGACGTGACTCCTTATGCAAGGCAGCGCGCCGCTGAAGAGATCGCTCTCATGTGCGAGGAGGGGAACAAGGACTCTCGGTTCTACGCTCCGCTGGTCGCGGCGCTGGACGACAACTCGGCGGCGGTTCGCGGAGCGGTGGTAATCGCGCTCGAAAAGCTCGGAGATGCTCGGGCGGCGGACCGGCTCAAGAGAGTCGTCGAGTTGGATGATTCGATTCACGTTCGCGCAATCGCCAAAAGAGTCGTTGAGAAGATGTCGGCTGAAGACCGGGCTGAAAGCGGTCAGAGCCTGTGAGAGAAGTGACCTGCTGATTAGCAATAGTTTGTGGCTGGACTGTCGTACATCTCGAGCGCGATCGGCGTTTGGCCTTCTCGACGGGATCAAAGTCCATCCGTTCCGTTCAATCTTATGCGATTCACGGTACGGCGAGTCATTCGAAACCTCGCTGAAGCTTAACAACAGTCGTAACGGGTCTTCTCACGCGCTTCTTTAGAGCTTGTTCTCGCCCTGCCAATAGTACTTGAAGGCCATCCTGGCAAGCTTCCACACCTTGCTCCATTCGATCTGGCCTCGCTCGCCCCTTAACAATCCGTTAACGATCAGTCCGCGAAGATATCGGCCCTCGCGCTTGAACATGAACCGTTTCGCGTAAGGACGCGCGACCTCGAAGAAGTTGAAGTCCGGGTCCACTATCGACCCGATGCCCTCCAGCGTCATTATCGCTCGAATTATGTATGTGAACTCAGCGGGAATGTGGAAGGGGTATTCATAAACGACGTTCGCTACGTCGAAGATGAGTTCTTTGAACCGCACCTCGCGCAGCTTGAGGTTCAGATACCGATCCATCAACATCTTGATGGTCGGCTTGAATCTGGTCTCTTCCTCCGCGGTCAGCGTTATGAACCCGAGTCTAACCATGTCGTCGACCAGACCGCCCACGTCGCGCTCGATCGTATGAAAAAACGCGTTGATGAGCTTGGACTGAAGCTGGACTTCTATGCGGCCCACCATTCCGAAATCGAAAAAGGCCAGCCGCCCGTCACTCATCAGCCTGAGATTCCCGGGGTGCGGATCCGCGTGAAAGAATCCGTCTTCGAGAAGCTGTTTCAGATAAGCGCGAACAAGCAGCCTCACCACTTGTCTGGGGTCGCGGCCCACTGCCTGGAGTTCGTTCGTATCGGTCACTTTCAAGCCCGGAATGTACTCCATCACTATGACGTATCTCGTCGATAGCTCGTGATGAATCCGCGGCGCATAGATTTCCGGCCAGGAGGCGAAGTTCGCTCTGAACACTTCGGCGTTTCGGGCCTCCTGGGCGAAATCCATCTCCTCGAAGATCGTCGAACGAAACTCACGCAACGCTCCGTTCCAGTCGACGCCTCGAATCAGATTGGGAAAGCGCGTGAGGTGATGCGCGATTCGCGCGAGCACCAGGAGATCGAACTCGACTTGTTCAGCCAAACGGGGCCGCTGAACTTTGATGACGACTTCGCCCCCGCCGAGCAGCGTGGCGCGATGCACCTGACCAAGACTCGCAGCCGCAATCGGAATGGGGTCAAAGGCGGCGAAGACTTCTTCTATCTTGCTTCCGATCTCGCGCTCGATTATTGACTGCGCCAACTCGGTTGCGAACGGGGGAACTTCGTCCTGGAGCTTCGACATCTCCTGAATGTATTCAACGGGAAGCAGGTCCGCCCTCGTTGCGAGCGTCTGTCCGATCTTGATGAAGGTTGGGCCGAGCCGGATTAGCCGCTCTCGTAGCGCTATCCCTTCGCGCCTGTAAATCTCCGATCTTGTGAGCCGGGGTTTTGGCCAATGTCGCCGGCCGAACAACAATCGCGCGCCAAACGCGGCGAACGTGAGGAATACTCGAGCCAGTCTCAAGTACCCTTTGAGCCTCACCTTTCCAGGCGGCGGAGCAAGAGCAATAGCCTTAGGCGCGGCGGCAAGAGCCGGCGCAGAGCCGGTTTCAGTTTGATTCAAATCGATTTTGGCGACAGGCTGGGCGTTCATCGGTGAGTCATACGAATCGAATCCATCCGGCGTTGCCACAATCGGATTCTACCACGGCTCGTCCAGTTGAACTGATGATACTGGTTCAGTTTGGTCTCGGGTTGGCTCGCGCAACCGATTTCCTGGAATAACCGCGGATCAGCGTCACGGAGTCAGCGGAATTCAGCGGCTTCTTCCATAGTCATTTCGCTCGGCTCAAACTGGGCCACTACCGAATTGACGAACTCCTTGAACCGCATGTCGTCGTCCGCTATACTTCCACGGTCTTAATCAGCCTTACCAACGGCGCGGAGAAGTCGCCTAGTGGCTGAGGGCGGCGGTTTGCTAAACCGCTATAGGGGCGTAAACCTCTATCGAGGGTTCGAATCCCTCCTTCTCCGCCAATTTCTTTCTTCGGTTTGATGGGCCTTGACTCTCGAGTCGGGGCTTTTTCATTTCCGCCATCACCGTTCTCGCTTGAGGAATCGAGCTACTCTTTCCCGGAAGGCGCGTTCTCCATCGTGGGGGATAATCGTTCCTTCAATGCTGCTGCCGCCAGGGAGATAGCTCACGAGTTCATATATCCACACCTTCTACCGTAGTGAGGGGCACGACGAAAGTGCGTAACGAAGTGTGAAACGTGACCGCATAAGTTCCTCGCCTGCTACAAAGACGAACGCATACCCGCGCGCCGTTGTTAACGCAGCCGATCTCTATTTGATGGAAAGGCGCCGCGAACCACCATGTTCTTCAAGGCGCGGACAGCAAAGCGAGGTGGGAAACAGGACTAATGCCGTTGTCGTAGCCGGGCAGCCGGGTTCGAGGATTTATGAGCCCCGGCGCATAGTCAGATATGACACAAATCAGGAGAGCACGCTTTTTGTGGTCTCATATTGGGCCAGAGCCTCGAAAAAACATCCGATCTCGCTCCGTTACGCATCTCGATCTGATCATTCTGATATTTCAGAATTGACAAGGGAAATCCGGACACGTATAATCCGCCCGCAATTCGGCGCGGAAGAATGTGTTCTCGCGGAGATTGGGTGGGCGGGACCTCCGTGAAATACAACCACTCACTCGAACAGAGGTGAACTATGAGACGATTGGGCCTCTCTTATGTCTTTTGCGTAGCCCTTCTCTTGGGCTGCGCGAACTCTGTCTTTTCGCAAGCAACCACGAGTCTCGCTCAGCTCAGCGGGACAGTGCAGGACACCAGCGGAGCCGTAGTCGCCAAGGCCGCCATATCGTTGCGGGAAATCGACACGAATCGAACCTATTCGGCAATCTCCAATGAGACGGGCTATTATCTGGCGCCCAACCTTCCGCCCGGAAAGTATGAATTGACGGCGTCGTTTTCGGGATTCGCCAAGTACACGTTGACCGGCATTGTATTGACCGTGGGCCAAACCGCGACCGTCAACGTGACCCTGAATCCAACGGTGGAACAAACCATCAACATTACTGACGAAGCCCCGACGATCGAACCCACGCGAACAGAAACCAGCCAGGTGATCGACGCAAAACAGATTGGATCCCTGCCGGTCAGCGGAAGACTGTTCACCGATTTCGCCCTGCTTACTCCCGGGGCCGCCACCGGCCGCACCAGTCTTGGAACCACTTTCACCGAGTTTGAGATAACGCAGATCTCATTTGGCGGGATGCGCTCATTCAGCAACCTGATCACCTTGGATGGAGCGGACTTCATCAACGCCAACACCGGTGTGCAGCGCGCCACTCCACCTCAAGAGTCGGTTCGAGAATTCCGCGTAGTCAACAGCAGTTTTGGATCGGAGTATGGGAGGGCGCTCGGCGGCATAGTCAACGTCGTAACTAAATCGGGCGGCAACAACATGCACGGCTCGGTCTACGAGTATGTTCAAAACAGCGCGCTCAACGCGCGTTCCTTGCTGCAGCCGGAACCGCAATCGAAGACGTTACGTCAGAATCAGTTCGGCGTGGCCATAGGTGGTCCGATAAGAAAGGACGGAACGTTCTTCTTCGCGAATTACGAAGGCCAGCGGCGCGTGGAATCTCCCGTGTATCCGCCCGATTTCTTGAACAACCTCTCCGTAATCAATCAAGCGAAATCATATCTGGGAATCGCGCCCGAGAATCTGAGTGTCTTGAAGCAGAAGAACAACGACTATGGGTTCGTTAGGTTTGATCATCAACTCACTCCGAAACATCGGCTCTCCGTGCGCTACAACGTCGAGGACGCCCGAGACCCCAACCAGTTAATCGGGAACACCGAAGACGGCGGCGGCATCGGAACGCCCAGCGGGGGCCGTAATCTTTTTATCAATGACCAGGCGGTAGTTGGCACCTTGAATTCTCTGTTAACGTCCAACATGGTGAACACGCTGCTTTTTCAATACGCTAACCGGCGCTACGATTTTCCAGGCGCGACCGGCGAGCCTAATCTGGATATCCCGAACGACCTCTCGTTCGGCCACAACTTCGGCACTCTGGACGCCATATACGAGAGCCGATTGCAGTTTTCGGACACGCTTGGATGGGTCAAGGGAAATCACTTCGCGAAGTTTGGATACGATTCAAATCACCTTTTCGACTCGACCATCTACCCGGGGTTTACACCGGCGCGGATCATCCTGCCGAGCATTAATTGCATGGTCGATTTCGCCAACTTCGTGAACATTCATGGAGGTCCGCCGATAGCCCAGATCCCCGGCTCGCCATGCGCGCTGCCCGCCTTCATTTTTCATGGCGTGGGCGCAACCTTCTATGGCGTCGCGCTGGCGAGAACCAACTATGTGGACGGCCAGTTCCCACTCAACAACGCCCACCCACTTGATGTGAACACCTGGGCGAATGCTTTCGCACCGGAGTTGAGAGACGGTTATAAGTTCAAACTCAACCACGGCTACCACGGTCTCTTCGCTCAGGATCAGTGGCGGCTGACCTCCAAACTGACATTTAACTATGGCGTCCGTTACGATTTTGAAACCGGCTTGAGTGACCAGATTGATTCCTACTGGGGCGCGGTTCAACCGAGAGTTGGTTTTGCTTATTCACCGGACACAAAGACCGTCATTCGAGGCGGAGCCGGCGTGTTCTTCGACCGCAACAACATGACCTTCTTCTTCATCACCGGAAATCAAAAAACAGTGCCGGGCTTCCTTCCGGGTATAACGCTCCCGATGATCAGGAGGGGTGCGGAGACAGGAGGCTGGCAATTGAATCTGGTTAATGCGGCGGCGTTCCTGCCCGCTCCTCTGACGTGTCAGGGCATCGACGTGGGTGGCGGCTTTTGCCTTGGCGCGGCGGCCAGCGCGGCTAAGAGCATTCTCACAACGGGACTCTATCCACGGGTGTTTCTCACGGGGCCGTGTCCTCCGGCCTGCACCGCCGGCGGGGGAGGCATGGATCGTCACAACAGCAAGCTTCCGTATGCAACCCAGGGAAGCTTCGAAATCGACCGCGAGTTGGGCAAGGGGCTGACGGTCGGCGTGGGTTACCTGTTTGTCGGCGCGCACCGGCTCGTGCTGGGGAATGGTCTGAACATTCCTTGTCCGCAAGGCGCGAGCAAGCCAAAGAATCCCGCCATCGCGCAGGGCTGGCTCAATCCGGACGGAACCATCAGTTCTTGTGAAGGCACGCCGAAAACGCTGGCAGGCAAGCCCGTCTTCAGCGATTCGCTCGAGTTTCCCAACGGCGGATTTCTCGACTACAACTTCAACCCGGTATTCGCAACCTATCATGGAATGACCGTTCAAGTGATCGACAGGGTGGGAAAGTACTTCAGTCTTAATGCGA
Organism: Blastocatellia bacterium; assembly: GCA_023265195.1. GTDB lineage: Bacteria > Acidobacteriota > Blastocatellia > UBA7656 > UBA7656 > QHVH01. The sequence continues at coordinate 10,923 of JAHFUG010000055.1, forward strand.
ACTACACTTACTCGCATATTATCGACAACGGGAACTTCACTACCTTCATCAACCTGCCGCAGAATCAGTTCGACAACCGATCGGAGAAAGCCAATTCGAACCAGGATGTTCGCCATCGGTTCATCGCCAATTTCACGGCGGCGACTCCGGCCAAGGGCTTTGCGCGAAACTTCGAGTTGAGCAGCATAATCACGCTGCAGTCGGGCCGCCCGTTTACGTTGTTCGTGGGCGGTGACGCGAATGGCGATACGAACCCGGTCACGGATCGCGTCGAGCTAGCGGGCAGAAACACCTACATTGGCGATCCTCTCCGATCCTGGGATCTGCGGCTGACTCGATTCTTCCGGATAAACGAACGCGCCAGTCTGAGTCTTATCGCGGAGGCGTTCAACGTTTTGAATCGGCCCAACGTAGACGAGGTGTTCAGCGTCTACGGCTCACCCATCTTCTGCGGCGCTGTGCCGGCGAAGTATAAGGACAACGCGTCCCTCGCGGTCCAGAGCGGCAAGGCGGCTTGCGGAGCCTTCTCGCCTCCGGCCGGAGTAACTCTTCCGGCGCAGTTCTTTGTTCCGCCCGCTCCGAATCCCAACTTCGGAACGCCAAGAACGATGCTAAATCCGCGGCAACTTCAATTCGCGGCGAAGCTGACATTCTAAGCGGGGACCATATGGACCTCGGCCACGCGCGCCGGCAATATGCCGATTAAACCGTTATAGCCACGTCGAACTTTGAATCAATACGAGGAGCCTGTGTGGACGGCGGATACTGACGTCGGTGGAACCTTGACGGACGGGGTGTTCTTCGACGGCCAGAACATAGCTTGTGTAAAGGCCGACACCACGCCTCACGATCTCACTGTCCGTCTGTTCGACTGCTTGGCGCAGGGCGCCAACAAGCTGGGATTCGCGGACGCCGCCGAGTTCTTACACCACGTCCACCTGATCCGCTGGTCTACGACCATTACGTCAAACGTGCTCGCTGAACGGCGAGGACCGCGGATCGGCCTTATCGTCTCTCATGGCTACGACAAGAATCTCTACGAGCAGCTCGTCAGTCTCGGACATCCGTCACGTCTACGAAAGATCGTTGCCGCCTTACTGTCTATCGGAGGTTGATATCCCCGAGGTTAGCCGAATGATCGATGAGATGAAGGCGGAGACAATCAAGGATTTACTTGGTGAAGATGAAGCTGCTTGATAATAGGGCGAAACAAACTGAGACCGTGTCTATGGAGGAGGCGACGAGGCTGCTTGGACTGGGTCGGTAATGGACGGCTTGAATCGGAACGAGTGGTTGCCGATCCAGCCGGATCGAAGGTTTCACGCATAGTTTACCGACAACAAAGACGGGCATTCCCCTGGTCGAGCGTGCAGGCCAGCCGGCGAGAGGACGGCGGTGAAAATGTGCTAAGATGCACGGGCGAGGTAATGCGATGGCAACTAGAACAAGGGCTAGAATAGAAGACCTCTACAACATACCGGAGAATGGCAAAGCTGAAATTGTAAACGGGGAGATAGTGAGAATCATGCCAACCGGAGGAATGCCCGGGCGCGCCAGCGTCAAGATAGTCTCCAGCTTGTACAACCATGAGCAAAAGCATGGCGGTGGCGCCGCTTTCGGCGACAATGTAGGATCCATCGTTGACCTGCCGAATCGCGAGTCTTTCAGCCCTGACGCTGCTTGGTACACGGGCAATGTTGAAAGCATGAGGTTTCTCGAAGGGGCTCCGGCTCTTGCCGTAGAGATCAGAAGTGAGAGCGACTATGGTCCAAAAGGTGAACGGGAATTGGCCGCGAAACGCCGCGACTACTTCGCGGCCGGCGCCCGCGTTGTGTGGGACGTAGACCTGCTCGGTGATGAGGTGATCAAGGTCTACCGATCTACGGACCCCGAGACTGCGACGATCTACAGACGTGGCGGCACGGCGGAAGCAGAACTGGCGGTATCCGGCTGGCGAATGTTAGTTGATGATTTGTTCAAGTAAGGGATGGACACCAAGGAGTGCTTATGACAGACAAGCAAGCCGTAATCGATGCGCTCAATAGGCTGCCAGAGAACGTATCGCTCGAGGAAATCACCGAAGAGCTGCGGATAATGGCGGCCATTCGGCGCGGCAGGGCCGACGTCGCCGCTGGTCGAACCAAAACGCAGGCAGAGGTAGAACGGTCGCTAGAGTCTTGGGCTACAGCATGGACTACAAGGTAATATGGTCAGACGCTGCAATGGAAGATCTGCAAGACATCTGGTCCTTCATCGCAGAGAGAGACCCGGACGCGGCAGTCCGGATCGGTCGGAGCATAATCAAGCACATTGGCATCCTTGTGTCTTTCCCGTTCATCGGCCCGGCGTATCCGAGAGGCGCGAAAGGATCACTGCGGGAGATTGTTTTCAGGTCTTATCGCATCTTCTACGACGTTAGTGAAGCGTCGCTTACGGTCGAGATTCTTCACATCTGGCACGGCGCCCGCGACGAGTCGCTCTTCGCGATGTGAGGTATACGAAGTAGTCGCACCAATCTTCATTCATTCCGCGGCGGAGTTTCGATCTGCGGTTGTGCTGAAATCACCGACGCTCTCTGGAACGCCGGAGTCGCTCGTGTTGGAGTTCAAGTGTAAGATTGACGGCTGGGACGGTAACAAAGTAGCGACAGCGAACCAGAAGGAAATCTGCCGGGACCTCGCTCAGTTCGCGAACACATTTGGAGGCTGCATCCTCGTCGGCGTCAAGGAGGAGCTTGATCCGATCCTTGGAATCAAGGTGGCTTCCGGTCTTGAATCGGTCAACCAGCCGGAAAGGCTTAAGGCGTACATTGAGCGGATGATCGCTAACTACTCGGTGCCCTCGACCTTCAGCCACACTGTGGTGCCGATTGCTGTGGATGGGTTCAACATCCTGGCTATCAACGTCCCGCCGAGCCGCCATCTTGTATCGGTATGGGACCGCAACGCAGGGACTGTCGAATACCTCCGTCGAACAAGCCACGGCAAGGAGTATATGAATCCTGACGAGGTGGAGCGATATCTTATGGACGGATCACGAGCTGCGAAACTGGCTTTGAATGCGGCTAGAGAGCAGGCAACATCTGATAAGGTTGATGCGGGTGGAGCTTGGAAGGAAGGACCTCATGGAGGGTTCGCACGTCAGGGTCTAGAATTCGCATTAGGCCAATTGACTGACCATTGGTTCGAACTCATTTCCTCGGCCCCAAACACGAACAGCCAGTGGCCTGTGACGATTCCTTATGGCGTTGTTAGAGAGGCTTGGGTGAACGCGTCATGGGTGCTCGCACTGCTCCTTTCCGTTAGGATAGTATTCCGGGACAATAAGCTTTCATTGGAACCGTATCAATAGGGAGTGGACATCCTTGCCATCTCTAATCTTCGATGGCGGGGGCGGAACTGTCTCAAATAAACCACCTAAGTGGTAGAGGAGAGGAGGCACATATGCCCATCCCAACACCCACCGAAAAACTCGAATGGCTGAAACCCGCTCAGGCGGCCGGCTACGAAACACAATGCGCCCCTAAGGTCCAACAAGGTGACTATGAGATTGGCCTTCAGGTCACAAACGACATCCTCGATGAAGCGATGGAAGTGTTCGTGCGTTCGTCGGCAGCTACTTCGGCGTGCCGGGCGACTCGATGGTGGCGATCTTCACCGCGGGCGGCGATCTGGTCAACGCTTCCTGCGGAACATATTTGCACGCGATCATTCAATCCATCTCCTCGTTCACGGCGCCAGGCGCAGCAATTCCACTGAAGGCTCTTAAGCCCGGCGAAGCGGGGGATGATGAATTCGAGCGGTTTTTTCAGGACACTGTTTCGGCGATTCGTCCCGCTGTATTGACCACCGCCGGCGACGTCGTTTCTGAAGCGGCGGTCAAGCGGCTCGCCAGGGTGTCCCAATTCATCAATCAAACGTAGGCCGTTAGGTGGGAAGTGTCCAGTCTTCGCAACAGACACCCGTTACTACAAAGTCGCTTGTGTTCTTGGTGACAATGACGTACCTGTGTCTGATTCCGGTAGCCGCTATGCGTCTGTCCTGCGGGCTTGCAGCGCGCCTGATAGCCGGCGGAAATGCCTCGAAGATTCGAATGTCCTCGTGATCGTAAGTCAGGATTTGATACTTCCCGTATTCTCTCACAATCCACGCAACGAGCTTATAGCATCCGGAAGGATTGTTCTTCTGATCGCGCAGTTTGAAGGCGCCACGCATAGCTTCTTCCACCGAGATAGCGCTAATCCAAATGTCCTCGTATGCAGTCCGCCTTACGCGTTCTAATAAATGCGGGTATTGTCCGGGATATTTTAGAATGAGTGTCAAAATGTTGGAGTCGAGAATGTACAAATTCTTTTCTTATCTTGCTGATTCATCCCGCAACTCTTGTTCGGCTACTTCTCGACGATACTCATTCATAGCTCCGATCAGGTCGTCCCACAAGGGCTCATTCGCGAATACACCGAAGGTGCTGGCAAGCGGGTGGTTCTCGCCTACAGGATAAGTACTCGCGGCCTCGGCAATCTCCAGGTCATGACGGCCCGGCGTGGATTGCGGAATGAAGTCCAGTTCCAAGTTGGCCCCGCTATTCTCACGAAGCCGCCCTTGGATCGCCGCTCTTAGCTCATCTATATGTCTCTTGGTCAACAGCGCCTCATTAACTGTGCGGACGAGCACGTATATCGCGGCGTCGCGCCCCGCCGATACGAACTCGATTCCGAACACTAAGTTCGTTGCGTTAGGGAGGGGATCGAACACGCGGTCTACTCGTCCGCGGTATTCACCGTGCGGCCCCTCGATCCGCCAGCCGGAGAAGCCGAGTAGTTTCGTGATCTCAGCGATTGTCATCATTTCACCGCTGATTCTACTATCGAGGTTCTCGGTTCGGCAAACGCGATGGGCGTCAATATCCATGCCGCGCCGCTTGTGAGACCACTTGAGACTGGGAGGTGATATCAGACAGCGGCCGCATTCTCGATCAACACCGATTTCACCGCTTGCACGATCTTGTCCTCACTGGGCAGCACATAACTTTCAAGAGGCTCGCTGTAAGGAATCGTCGCATCGAGCGATGTAACCAGCTTGACCGGCGCTTTCAGGCTTTGGAAGCCCCGTTCAGCTACTTCCGCCGCGATGACAACAGCCGCGGAGGCATGCCGGGTCGCCTGATCCACTATAACCAACCGGCCGGTCTTGTTGACGGATGTCAGTATAGCGTCGACGTCCAGCGGCGCTAATGTTCGCGGGTCGATCACCTCGGCGCTGATCCCTTCTTCGGCGAGCTTGTCCGCCGCCGCAAGCGCTTTCTTTACCATCCACGCCGTAGCAACGATAGTAACGTCGGTCCCGGACCGCTTTACGTCGGCGACGCCGAACGGGATTATGTAGTCCCCGTCAGGCACTTCACCTTTATCTATGGTCAACATGTAATGATGTAAATAGACGACTGGGTTGTCGTCGCGGATTGCCGCGGTCATCAGGCCTTTTGCATCGGCAGGCGTGGAGGGAATTGCGAGCTTCAGTCCTGGAATCCCCATCATCGCGTGGTAGGTACAGTTGGAATGCTGGCCCGCCCATCCGGCGGCGAATCCAAAACCGGCCTTGAACACCAGCGGAACCTTCACCTGACCGCCCGACATATAGCGCAACCGGGGCGCTTCGTTGATCGCTTCGTCGAAGGCGACCAGCATGAACTCGGCCATGTACAACTCGACGATCGGCCGTAACCCCGTCATAGCCGCGCCAACGGCCGCCCCCATCTCCGCTGTTTCCGAGATCGGCGTTATGCGCACTCGATTCTTACCGAACTTCTTTAGAAACGGGTCGCGCTCGGTCATGGCCATGTTCTGGCCGTAGTAGACGACGTTAGGATCGCGCTCCATCTCTTCCGAGATTGCGGCGGCTATCGCTTCGGCGAACATCATTTCACGAGCCACTGTACGCACCTCCTATGCAAAAACGTAGTTGAGCGCTTCTTCGGGTGACGGGAACGGACTCGCGAGCGCGAACCGAACGGCGTCCTCCATCTCCGCCCGAGCGCCGTCCTCGATTCGTCTCGCTTCCGCCTCGGTCAGCAACCCGTCATTGATCAGTTGCGAACGGAAGCGGGCAATGGGATCGCTCGCCCTAGCAGCTTCGTACTCAGCCTTTCTGCCGTACACCTCGACAGCCTCGTGCTGTGGAAACTGCGTAGGGACGGGAGGCACAGTGATGGCGTTGCCATGCGCGCTAAACCTGTAGAACTTCGATTCGATGAGGCTCGGCCCCGCGCCGGCGCGAGCCCGCGCGACAGCTTTCGCAACCTCTTCACGAACCGCGAGAACGTCGTTGCCATCAACCGTGACGCCGGGAATGCTGAACGCTTCCGCCTTCTTGGAGAGCGGATCGCCGGCCGCCGCGTTAGCATCCTCCAGGCTGATGTGCGTGTAGGCTTGATACTGGTTGTTTTCGAGAATGAATACGATCGGCAGTTTCCAGATGGCGGCCAGATTCAACGACTCGAAGAACGCGCCCTGCTTGGACGAGCCATCCCCAAAGAAGCTGTAGACCACCTGTCCAGTGTTTTTAACCTGCGCGGTGAGCGCGACTCCCGTTGCGTGCGCGATACCCTGGCCGACGATCCCCGACGCGCCGGGGAAGTGATGAGCGGGGTCGGCCAGATGCATCGAGCCTCCAAATCCCTTGCAGAGGCCGTCTCTTCTTCCGTAGATCTCCGCCATGATCCTTCCAGGCCGCGTGCCTAGTACTATCGGATAACCATGACATCGATAGCTCGGCATTACCGGATCGTCGTCATTGCGCGTGGATAGAGCTCCGACGATCGAGGCTTCCGCGCCGTCAGCCAGATGCGTATGTCCACGAATCACGCCCGGGTGTTCGACAAATGTCCGCTTCACTCGCTCCTCGAACTCGCGTATCCGAACCATCTGGTTGTACATCCAAAGCAATCGATCCTTCCCAATGTCTTCTTTTGTCTGCATGGCTTATCTCCGGGGTTCGGAAATCCTATGCGGCGGCTCCGAGTGACTGATATGGCAGAGCGGCTCTCCGACTGGAACCTCGGCGTTATCCCGGGCGACGATCTCGATCAGCACTCCGTCGATCAACGAGTCTAACTCGTAGGTGACCTTCTCCGTTTCGAGCTCGACGATCGGTTCGCCTCGTCTGACGCGGTCACCTACTTTCTTCAACCAACGAACAACCGTCACCTTGGTCGTGTTCATTCCGCCGGACTTGGGTACTTTGAGAATCGTTATGATAGCGGTTATTACCTCGCTGGCCGGCTGAGCATCCATTTCTGCGTCTATCGCTGAAACTGCGCCATCGTGGTGTTGAAGGATTTCGTCGTCAGCTCTTCCAGCGGCCATTGGCGCAATTCCTCGGAGAGGACCTCGATGCCCCACGGACCTGAATAGCCCGCGGCCAGGATACGATCTATGAAACCCTTGATGTCAAACTCGCCTTCGCCGCAAAGCCGCCGGTGGTTAACGGTGTCTTCGTGAAGGCTCCAGGGCGCCTCGAACGTTCCGTCGTTGAGCTCGACGCCGAAAATATGCTTCAGTGGAAATCGGCCCGCCTCTTCATGCGAAACGCCGAGTTTCACCAGGTGCCAGAGATCGAAGATGACGCCGCCGTTTGCCGCCCCCGCACCCTCGATCATAGTCAGCGAGTCGCTTAGAGTGTCGATCATTGAAAACGGCATCAGCTCGAAACCGATCCTGGCCCCGTGATCGGCGGCCTCGGCGCAGAGCGCGGCGAATGCTTCGATGAGGTGATCCATCGGGCATTGCTCGCGATAGAAATCACCGGCCTTGATGTGTCTCGCTCCAAGCGCCTCGGCCGCGGCCAGTAGTTTCGCTTTTTGTAGATCCGATTCCTTCTTCTTGTCGCCCGCCATGAACCAACCGGTAAGAAACTCGAGCTCGACGAACTTCATACCGTTGTCGTCGAGAATCTGCTTCATCTCGCGGAGACTCCTGCGTTCGAGAATGTGATTCAGATCGGCGTGCCAGATTCCAACGCCTTTGAAGCCGGCTCTGGCCGCGGCTTCTACCCTGTCCTTGAAGTCGAAGGGACTATATTCTCTGTCTGTATGCGGGAGCGCTCCGCCTGCGATCGTCCAGTACGAGGCGAGCAACTCGACGTCGGCTTTCATCGGATGGCTCTCAGACTCCATGAACAAGTCTCTTGCGTCCGGCAAGACTGGCGGAACGAAAAACGCAGTTTACTCTACCTGCTGTGCGGCTGAGGATCAAGGTCGATGCGGCCGACTCTGTCATTTCAGAAGTGCGGCGCGCCTCTATGGCAACCAGGGAGATTACGAACTAGCTGTAGCGAGCGACCTCATACCGCCGAGTTCCGGTCCGAAAAAACTTGACTCATTCGTGAACTTCTTGGCGGCCTAGGCTTCCCTAGCCTGCCGACAGATAAGTCAACCTCCTTTACCGACCCTGTCGATCACGGTCATACCAATTTAACAAGACGAGACAAAAGAGTAGACAATCCGTTAGCCACGTCGCGCGACTATGGTAAGTTCACTCTGAGATGGAGTCAACAATGAAATCGAATGTCGATCCGAACTCAATCAAGCGCCTAATTTTGGCATCCGTGGCAGCAAGCATCCGACAGTACCAGTCTTAAGCCATACTCAACTTATGTCCCCTTACTTTCTAATCTATTGTTCCACGTTATGGGCGAGTAACGTGATTCGGCTCTCGTTGGCTAAGTGGCTGCCGACGGCCCTTGTTTGCATTCATACATAAGGGCATAGTGAGCGCGGTAGGGCCGATATGTCGATCTGAACAAACTAGCCGACACAACGGACGCCAATCCCACGGTGATCGCCAGTGAATACCCGACCATATTCGGTCCCAAAAGATCGTTCAACATTCCTACCAACCAAGGCCCCATTATCAACCCGCCCACATTGATGGTGAAGATCAACAACGCCGAAACCTGGCCGCGCAGTTGATTTGGAAAGATCAACTGCAACGCCGCATAAGAACTTCCTACCGGCATCGCGAGAAAGAACAGCGCGGGCATTAGCACCGGCAGAGTCCAAGCGGGCTGCTGGACGCTCATAGCTAAGCCGAAAAACAATCCGGCGCCGATCGTGCTGATCACGCCAACCTTGAGCGGCGCCTCGGCGATGCGCTCGCGCCGCCATTTATCACAGAGCGCGCCCCCGGCGTACATTCCGAAGCATCCGGTCAGCAGGATCATTGTTCCGAGAATCAGCCCGGTCCGCCTCGGACTCCATCCGAACACTCGGATGAAGAAGGTCGGCGCCCATGCCTGCACGGCGTAGTTACACATTGCTTGAGCTGACAGTCCGGTCGAAACTCCAACTATGGAGCGCCAACGGGAGACCATCGCCGCGAGCGCCTCGCGCGGATTGAGCCGTAAAATCTGACCGTCTGCCCGGCGTAATAGACCCAAGCGCACCGGCTCGCGAATGGTGTAAACCAGCAGTCCTACTAAGACGCCTGGTATGCCGACAATGAGGAACGTGAGCCGCCACGACGCCATCTTTCCCAATATTGGAATCTCGACGGCGGGCAGGTTGGTCACGGCGCTGATCACTGTTCCACCGACTATCAGCGCCAGCCCCGAGCCGATAAAGATCCCCGCTGAATAGACGCTGAGCGCTCTCGCAAGTCGCTCTCTGGGAAAGTAGTCGGCAATGAGCGAGAACGCCGATGGCCCCAATGTAGCTTCTCCGACCCCTACACCCAGACGAGCGGAAAAGAGCGACCAGAAGCTGCTTGCTACGCTGCACAGAGCGGTCATCAGGCTCCAAAAGAACACACCCGCCGCGATCAGGTTACGCCGGCTGCGGCGATCCGCGAGCCGGCCCATCGGTAGTCCAAGCAGAGTATAAAAAACGGCGAACGCCAGTCCTTGCAGTAGTCCGACGCGAGTGTCACTGACGCCAAGGTCTTGCTTGATCGGGCCCACCAATAAGCTCAGTATCTGGCGATCGATGAATGAAAGCGTGTAGCAGACCATCAACACCAGGACGACGTACCACGCATAACCGGATTGCTCGGATTGCGAATTGCTGATTTCGAATTGCGGATTGTTCGGCTCAAACCGATCCCTGGGTTGTTGAAGAGTTTTCATTGTTCTCGATCAACTCGTTCCGCTATTAATGAGCCGGCATGTTGCACGGGTGAGAGACTGCGTGTTGAGAACCCCTTCCCAATCGGTCTTCCGTACTCCCAAATCCGCAATCCTCAATTCTCATCCGCAATTCTCAATCCGCAATTCGCAATTCGCAATCCTCGATCCTCAATCCTCAATCCTCAATCCTGAATTCTCAATTCTCAATCCTCAATCCTCAATCCTCAATCCTCAATCCTCAATCCTCAATCCTCAATCCTGAATCCTGAATCCTTAATCCTGAATTCTCAATCCTGAATTCTCAATCCTGAATTCTCAATCCTCAATCCTGAATCCTTAATCCTGAATCCTTAATCCTGAATCCTGAATCCTGAATCCTGAATCCTCAATCCTGAATCCTGAATCCTGAATCCTGAATCCTGAATCCTGAATCCTGAATCCTCAATCCTCAATAGCCTTCACTTCTTCAGCATTCGCCGCAGTATCTTGCCGGAAGGCGTTCTGGGAATCGAATCGATCAATTCGAAATGGCGAATCTGTTTGTAGCCGGCCACGCGCTCGCCGACGAATTGAGCCAGCTCCGCCACATCCAGCGAGCGGCCTGGCGCCGCGACAACGAACGCTTTCGGGACCTCGCCCGCTTCTGGATCGGGCACTCCGGTGACGCCGCAGTCGGCGACATCAGGGTGTTCGAGCAGCACTGCTTCAAGTTCCGCGGGCGCGACGCTGAAGCTCTTGTATTTGATCATCTCCTTCATGCGGTCGACGATGTAGATATACCCTTCGTCGTCGACCCATCCCGTGTCTCCCGTATGAAGCCATCCGCCGCGCAGCGCATGGGCGGTCTCTTCAGGCGCGTTCCAGTAGCCCTGCATAACTTGAGGACCGCGCACGCAAATCTCTCCGATTTCGCCGGGCTCGAGTTCTCGTTCGGCCGTGAGTACGTCGACGATCCGATGCTCAGTGTCCGCCAGCAAGACCCCGCCGCTTTCAAGCTTGATGCGGTCAGGATCGAGAGGACTGTTATGCGTGGCAGGACCCGCTTCGGTTAGTCCGTAGCCCTGAATTATTCGAAAGCCAAGGCGCGCTTCGACGCGCCGCGCGACGTCGGGCGCGAGAGGCGCCGCCGCGCTGAAGGCGAACTTGATCGTCCGGAATTGGTCAGCCTCCAGCCCTGGCGCGTTGGCGAGCGTCAGCAGAATCGGCGGCACGGTAAAGAGCCACGTCACACCGTGCTCACCGATCAATCGAACGACGCGGTCCAGATCGAAACGCTCCAGCAGTATCTGCTTCGCGCCAGACATCATCGCGGCGCCCATCAGCGCAACGCCGTAGATGTGAGATAGCGGCATGTACACTATGTAGGAATCGTCCGGACCGAGTTGCATTGCGCGGACGTACTGTTCGTGGTTGCGAACCAGATTCCGGTGAGTCAGCATCACGCCTTTAGGAAGACCAGTCGTTCCGCTCGAGTATGGCATAGCTGCGAGTTGCCCCGGATCGACGTTCTCACCGATCGGATTCGAGGATTGCCCGGAAACGATCTCGCGATACCAATACACTCCCGGCGAAGCATCCGGAGTATCCTCGCCAGCTACAACGAACGCACGCACACTCCGTAGCCCGGGACGAGAGGCCTCAACGGTGGGCCACAGCTTAGAATGCGTGAGCACGACGGCGGCGCCGGCGTCATTCAACTGGTGAGCGATCTCGCGCTCGCGATAAGCGGAGTTGAGCGGGCACGCGATCGCGCCCAGTTTGCTTGCGGCGTAGAACCCGATCTCGAACTCTGGACAGTTGGGTAAGAAGAGGCCGAGGCGGTCGCCGGATCGCAGGCCGAGCCCGCGCAAGGCATGCGCGAGGCGATTGGACTCGGCGTCGATAGCCGCGAACGTGAGGCTTCGACTCTCAAATACGATCGCGGTGCGCCCGGCGTGGATGCGCGCCGTGCAGCCAAGAACCTGATGCAAAGGCGCATCAGGATGCGTGAGCGTGGAAACAGGAATCATGTTTTCAGGAGCTTTCGAGCATCCTCAAAACGGAATCTTTCTGCGCACTCCCTCGTTGGTCTCGAGCAGGTTGAATTCCTTATAGCCGGCGCATGGGTTGGATGGCGGGATAGTCACCGGATAGCAGCCTGCCGCGGTGATCTTGATGAGGACGGTCATAGTCTCATCAACCCGCCCTGCTATCAGCCCCATACCTCGCGCGCGGCGCCGGCCACCAAACGCAGCTTCGCTTCCTGATCCTCCTCCGTCAGCAGATTCCCTTCGATGGTGGATGCGAAACCGCACTGCGGACTCAGCGCGAGTCTTTCCAGAGGTATTACGGCGGACGCCTCCTTGATTCTATGTTTCAACTCGTCTTTGCTCTCGAGGGCGGGCTTCTTCGAGCTGACCAGGCCGAGAACAACTGCCCTGTCATCGGGAACCTGGCTGAGCGGCTCGAACCCGCCTGAGCGTTCGTCGTCGTATTCCAGCAAGAAGAGTTGGAACTTCGTATTCCGGAACACCTTTGTAATCGGGCCGTAGTCCCCGCGCGCGTAGAATTTGCTCTGGTTATTTCCACGGCACAGGTGCAAGCCAAAAGTAATTCCGGGATGATCGCTTATTATCGCGTTGTCCATCTCGATCGAGAGATCCAGCAGCCGGTCGGGGTCGTTGCCTCGCTTCCTGTAACCCTCTCGCAAATCCGGATCAAGCAGGGCGGTGTATTGCGGGGAGTCGATCTGAATATATGTGCAGCCCAGCCGAATCAGCTCCTCGATCTCTCCTCGCAGGATATCGACGAGGTCAGCCATGTACGCATCAATCTTCGGGTAAGCGGCGCTCGATTTGTCGCTGTCGTAATACGCCGCCGCTTGTTGGGCGCTGATGAGCGTCGTCTTGACCGCATTCTTAGTGCGCGCGCGCAAGTAGGTAAACTCCTCGGCGCACATATGCCGTTTTCGGCGCAGCCGCGAGACGACCACCGGCCGCTTTTGGACGATCTCTTCTCCCTGTTCGTCGCGGAACGGAATGGCCCAGCCGCCGAGTTTGTCGAATCCATCGATGGAGTCCACGAAGTGGCCGTAGAAAGCGTATCGGCGCATATCACCGTCGGTGATCACCTCTATTCCGGCCCGTTCTTGCAGAGCCACAGCTTCATCAACAGCCTGGTCCTCTATGCGTTTGAATTCGGCCTCCGTCAACCCACCCTTTTCGTGGCGGTCTCGGGCCTCTTTAAGATAAGCCGGCCTCAACAGGCTTCCAACTACATCGCTTCGGTACATAGGTGTCTTCCTTTGTCATTTGTCACTTGTCACTTGTCACTTGTCACTTGTCATTGTCCTTTGTCATTTGTCACTTGTCACTTGTCACTTGGCTCCAGACTGCTGACCGCTGACCGCTGACCGCTGCTCCTCACGTGTCATTTGTCGCTTCTTCGGCTCGAGCGAAGACCTCTCTCATCGCCGGAGGAAGCGGCCGGGATTT
>JAHFUG010000330.1:0-3609 GCA_023265195.1 Blastocatellia bacterium
TCAGCGGTCAGCGGTCAGCGGTCAGCGGTCAGCGCTCAGCGGTCAGCGGTCAGCGGTCAGCGGTCAGCGCTCAGCGCTCAGCGGTCAGCGATCAGCGATCAGCGATCAGCGATCAGCTTTCAGCGATCAGCGATCAGCGATCAGCGATCAGCGATCAGCGATCAGCTTTCAGCGATCAGCGATCAGCTTTCAGCTTTCAGCGGGCCGCAGTTGGTCTATCGACCTTGGCATTTGATCGTTGGCCGCTCCCACGAGGTCCTTGTTAATCCGGTCCTGCTCTCAACGACTGAATTCTCCTCAAGCTGACTCTGAAAGCTGACCGCTGACCGCTGACCGCTGACCGCTGACCGCTGACCGCTGACCGCTGACCGCTGACCGCTGACCGCTGACCGCTGATTGCTGACCGCTAAATGCTTTGCTTCCGTCGCCCGTTGAGAACGGCTCGTAGTTCCTGGCCGGTGTAAGAACGTTTGACCCGCGCCACATCTTCAGGCGTCCCCTCGGCTATGACCCGTCCCCCCTCGTCGCCGCCCTCGGGGCCGAGGTCGATAATCCAATCGGCGTTCTTCATGACGTCGAGATGGTGCTCGACTACGATCACCGTATTGCCGAGGGTCACCAGTTGCTGAAGCACGTCGAGCAATCTCCGGACGTCCTCGAAGTGCAGTCCCGTAGTCGGCTCGTCGAGAATGTAAACGGTGCGGCCGGTGGCTCGCTTTGACAGTTCTTTGGCGAGCTTGATCCGTTGAGCCTCCCCGCCCGACAGAGTCGTCGCGGACTGACCCAGGCTTATGTATCCAAGGCCGACGTCCATCAGCGTCTGAATCTTCGACTTTATCTGCGGGATATTTTCCAGAAGCGGGAGCGCCTCTTCAACCGTGGTGTCCAGCAGCTCGGCTATGGACTTGCCCTTGTAGCGCACCGACAGCGTCTCTCTATTGTAACGGGCGCCGCGGCACACCTCGCACAGGACGTAAACGTCGGGCAGGAAGTTCATCTCGATGCGCTTCAACCCGTCGCCCTGACAGGTTTCGCAGCGCCCGCCCTTGACGTTGAATGAGAACCTTCCCGGTTTATACCCGCGCTCGCGCGATTCCGGCAGCATCGCGTACAACTCGCGGATGGGAGTAAAAACGCCGGTGTACGTCGCCGGATTGGATCGAGGCGTCCGGCCTATCGGAGATTGATCTATCTCGATGACCTTGTCTATGTGTTCCAGGCCGAGAATGGCCCGGTGCTCGCCGGGTTCCTGTACGCTGCGATACAGCTTCCGCGCCAATCCTCTATAAAGAACGTCTTCGATCAGCGTTGACTTGCCGGAGCCCGACACGCCCGTCACTACGATGAAGAGCCCCAGCGGAAAGCTCACGTCGACGTTTTTGAGATTATTGGCGCGCACGCCTAAGAGCTGAATGGCTTTGCCGTTCGACGGCCGCCTCGACGAGGGTGAAGGAATGCGGTCCTTGCCCGAGATGTACTGTCCCGTAACCGAGCCGGGCGTGGCCCCAATTTCAGCCGGCGTTCCCTGTGCGACCAACAGACCGCCGTGAGCCCCGGCCCCCGGACCCAAATCGAGAACGTGGTCGGCGCGGCGAATCGTCTCTTCGTCGTGCTCGACAACCAGCACCGTATTGCCGAGGTCACGCAGGTGCTCGAGCGTCAACAACAACTGGCCGTTGTCGCGAGGATGCAGGCCGATCGAAGGTTCATCCAGAACATACAGCACGCCTCTCAACTGAGACCCTATTTGCGTCGCGAGCCGTATTCGCTGGCTCTCGCCTCCCGACAGCGTGGAAGCGCCGCGGTCGAGCGTGATGTAGCCAAGCCCAACCTTGACGAGAAACTTCAGCCGATTGGTGATCTCGCGAAGAATCAGTCCGGCTACTCGTTCATCGCGTCCGGCCAGTTTGATCCGTGAGAACACCTGGGCCGCCGTAACCAGAGGCATCGCGGTGTAATCGGCGATAGTGCGGCCGTCGACCTTGACGGCTAGCGACGCCGGCTGAAGTCGCCGCCCGCCACACCCCGTACAAGTGGTCGAAGATATCAGCGCTTCAAATGCGGCGATGGCGTTCTCGCTTCGCATCTCGGGCGCGCGCTTAGCAAGGTAACCGACGGCTCCTTTCCATTCGCTCTTGTACTCGTACGCTCCATACTCGAGCGTTAGCTTTTCCTTCGTCCCGTGAAAGAATGCGTCCCGGATCTTCTGAGGGAGTTCTCCAAACGGCTTGTCGTCGGACACGCCGGCTTGTTTCGCCAGGGCCGTCATTATCCCGCGCAAGTATTCGCTGGTCGCCGCGTCAGGCGGAAACGGATCCTGTTCCTTGATCGGGAGCGTCGGATCGCCGACTATCTTCGCGGGATCGATTTCCGCGTGGGTGCCCAAACCCTGACAGGTTGGGCATGCGCCGTACGCGCTATTGAATGAAAACGAGCGCGGTTCGAGCGCCGGCACGGAAACGCCGCAGTCGGGACAGGCCATCTTTTCGGAATAGAGCCGCTCCTCGCCGTCCACTATCGACACGAGCACAAGACCGTCGGTCAGCTTCGACGCCGCGGCCACCGATTCTTCGAGCCGCTTATGCACGCCGGGTTTGATCAGCAACCGGTCGACGACGACCTCTATGGTGTGGTTGCGGCGCTTGTCGAGTTTTATGTCATCGTCAAGTTGCTTGATCTCGCCGTCGATGCGGGCGCGCGTGAATCCGGATCGCGCCAGCTTCTCGATTTCCTTCCGGAACTCTCCCTTTCTTCCGCGAACGATCGGCGCGAGAACCATCACGCGCTCGCCGTCACTCAGGTGCGAGAGCTGTTGCACTATCTGGTCGGTCGACTGGCGGGATATCGGCCGTCCGCATTTGTGACAGTGTGGCTGTCCGATGGAAGAAAACAGGAGTCTCAGGTAATCGTATATCTCGGTGACCGTTCCGACCGTCGAGCGGGGGCTGCGGCTCGTCGTCTTTTGCTCGATGGATATGGCCGGCGACAGTCCTTCGATGGCGTCCACGTCGGGCTTTTCCAACTGATCGAGAAACTGTCTTGCGTAAGCGGAAAGCGATTCGACGTAGCGGCGCTGTCCTTCCGCGTAGATCGTGTCGAACGCCAGGCTGGATTTTCCGGACCCGGACAGGCCCGTCACAACCGTCAGCTTGTTACGCGGAATATCGAGATTCAGGTTCTTGAGGTTGTGTTGGCGCGCGCCGCGAACGGTAATCTTGTCTATCGCCATACAGCATGCACCGCATAGATGCGAATCCGAACGGGAATCAAACGTATGATTCTACCCGACCGGTTCGAAGAGGTGTCAAGCAACGCCGGGCATCAGCCGTGAAAGACTTGAAACCACGAAGATCACGAAGCAAAGGAGCGGAATTTGGTGATTAAACACGAACTAGCCAAGGGCTCCGCCCTTGATATCCCGAGTGCGGAGTTCGGAGTGCGGAGTGCCTGATCACGCGGTGGTTCCGCGGGGGAAACGCGAACAGAATTCTCGTAACGATCGGCATAAGCGACTAGGCTTTTTCGCAGACTGCGCTGCGAAAAAATGGCCCTTCGGGCAATCAATTCTCCCGCGCAGTCTGCGAAAAAGCGCGATCAGCGATCAGCGAT
>JAHFUG010000330.1:3709-8696 GCA_023265195.1 Blastocatellia bacterium
TTGCTCATACATTTCATCGGAGATAAACCTCAAATCGCGAGCCAGTAAGACGTGGTATTCCAGTTCGCTGGTTGAAGCTCGGGCAATTCGACAATAGCGAGCCAGTTCGATATCTCCATCGGCGCCACAACCCTCGGCGATACTTGCTGGGATCGATGAAGCGGCGCGGCGGATTTGCGCCGTCAACCCATAACGTTCTTCAGGGGGGAATGAACAGCTTGGCTTGTAGATGGACAGCGTGAGTTCAAGTGATTTTCGCCAGACAGTCAACTGTCGAAAGTCTTTCATGGCTTATGCTCCACGGCATGGAACTGAACCGCCTATGACCGCAGCGATTCTAAGGTAAGGTACTGTAACAGCCATGGCGGATCAACTCAGCGAACGCCACCAAGATTTGCCGACCGGCAGCTATTTCGCCCGGCCCACAACCTTGGAGCTATTGACGATGTCTATCTGAGACTCAGAAACGAACTGCGACTGACGCTCAACACTCTCGGCGTCGCCGCCTGACAAGTAGCTTGCATATTTAGGAACCAACTTGTTGTCGTTCTTATTTCCATAAGCGACTAATTGTAGTTGGCGCGTACGACCTCAAGTCTGAATGAACCTCTCCAGCATGGCGCCGCGCCGCTTCGGAGAAGCCCGAGATCACTTGAACACCACATTGACGAGCTTCCTAGGCACGACTATCACCTTGTTCGGTTCACGGCCGGCGGCGGCGGCAATCACTTTATCGTCAGCCAACGCCTTCTCGCGCAGTTCGTCTTCCGTCGCCTCGGCCCGCGCGAACAACCGGCTTCGCAGCTTTCCGTTCACCTGAACCGCCACTTCTATCTCTTCTTCGCGCGCAAGGTCTTCATTGAAGCCCGGCCATTGCGACTGCGCGAGACTCGACCCGTGGCCGTAAGCCTCCCACATCTCCTCCGCTATGTGCGGGGCGAACGGAGTTAGCATTCGAATCAGGGCTTCGATGGCTTCACGAGCGACCGCCGCTTCAGCCGGCGTGGCGGCCTGCTGCTTATCCACCTCGGCGTCAAACGCCTGTATCTCGTTGGTTAGCTCCATCAATGACGAGATACACGTATTCAGGTGCAGCCGCTCCTCGAGATTTTCGGTTACACGTTTGATTATCTGGTGCGTTCGCCGACGCAGCTTACGCGAATGAACGTTCATCTCAACGCCGGTCTCAAGCTGACCAGGCTTGCGATCGACCCATTTCCGAGCGAGGCGCCACACTCGCTGAAGGTAGCGGGCCGCGCCTTCGAATCCGGTGTCCGACCATTCCTTGTCCTTGTCCGGAGGCCCCGCGAACAAGACAAACAGTCGCAGCGCGTCGGCTCCGTGGATTTCGATCATCTCGATGGGATCGACGGCGTTCTTTCTCGACTTGGACATCTTCTCCACGCGGCCGACATTGACCGGACGTCCACACAGCGAGCACGTCTTCTCAGCGGTCACCTGCTCCGGAAAGAGCCAGTCGTGATCGGGATTCGGACACTGGTAAGTCTCCTTGCAGATCATTCCCTGCGTGAGCAAGCGGCTGACCGGCTCGTCAAACTTGACCAGTCCCATATCGCGCATCACCTTGGTCCAGTAGCGCGTGTAGATCAAATGCATCACCGCATGCTCGATGCCGCCGATGTATTGATCGACCGGCAGCCAATAAGCGACTTTTTCAGGATCGAACGGCCGCTCGTCATTATGTGGATCGCAGTAGCGGAAGTAGTACCAGTTAGAATCCACGAACGTGTCCATCGTGTCGGTATCACGCCGCGCCGGACCTCCGCACTTCGGGCAAGTCACGTTCACGTATTCGGGAACATGATCAAGCGGCGACCCGCCTTCTACTCTCAGGTTCACGCCCTTGGGCAAGACGACTGGAAGCTGGGCGTCAGGCACGGGGACTATTCCGCACTCGCCGCAGTGAATCATCGGCACCGGCGTGCCCCAGTAACGTTGTCTCGAGACGCCCCAGTCCCGCAGCTTGTACGTAATCGCGCCCTTGCCGATTTCCTTCTCTTCCGCATAGCCGGTCATGCGCCGGTTCGCTTCCTCCGAAGAGAGTCCGCTCCATTCGCCGGTGTTCACCGTGGTTGTCCATCCGTCATCGGCGGCGTCCAACTCCTCGGCGGGGATTTCCCGGCCGTCGTCAGTCAGCTTGATCTGGCGAAAAGGCAATCCATACTTGCGCGAGAACTCGAAGTCGCGTTGATCTCCGGAGGGCACCGCCATGATCGCGCCAGTGCCGTACTGGATCAGCACGAAGTTAGCTATCCAAATCGGAATCCGTTCGCCGTTGAACGGATTCACCGCGTGGCCGCCGGTGAAAATGCCTTGCTTCTCCAGTTCTTCGGCTCGGCCGCCGCGCTGCTCCGCTCTCAGTTTTTCGGCGAAGGCCAGAACTTCGGCGCCGTAACGCTTGCCCTCGACGATGCTGGAAACCAGCGGATGCTCCGGGGCCAGTACGATCGCGTTCGCGCCGAAGATCGTGTCTATTCTGGTAGTGAAGACCGTGACCGATTCATTGCACTCGGGAATATCGAATTTAACATGAGCGCCGAGGCTCTTGCCGATCCAGTTGCGCTGCATCGTGATCACGCGATCCGGCCACTTGCCTTCGAGCGTGGTCAGGCCGTCGAGTAGCTGATCCGCGTAGTCGGTGATTCGAGCGAACCACTGCATCAGTTCTTTTTGGATTACCGGCGTTGAACATCGCCAGCAGACGCCTCCCGAGGCCTGTTCATTCGACAGCGAGATGTCTTCCTTAGGACACCAGTTGACGGGCGACAGCTTGCGATACAGCATACCACGCTCAAACATTCGAATAAAAAACCACTGGTTCCACTTGTAGTACTCGGGATCGCAGGTAGCGACTTCGCGGGACCAGTCATAGCTGATGCCCATTCGCTGAAACTGCCACTTCATGTAAGCGATGGCGTCGCGGGTGAACTTTTCGGGATCAGTTCCGTCTTTGATGGCGGCGGTTTCAGCCGGCTGGCCGAACGAGTCCCATCCGAAAGGGTGAATAACGTTGAAGCCGCGCAGCCGCTTGTACCACGACAAGGCGTCGCCTATGGTGAAGTTGCTGACGTGCCCGATGTGAGCGCGCCCGGACGTGTAAGCCAGCATCTCGAGGCAATAGAACTTAGGGCGGCTCGGGTCTTCGGTGACCTCGAAGGTTTTCTCCTCGGCCCATCGCTTTTGCCACTTGGCTTCGATCTCTTTTGGAAAGTATTTTTCTTTCATGGTTCTCAACCGTTCCGGATTCTTATTATGAAAATGGGTTGATTTGAGGGCGTGACTACCGAAAGCGGTTCTTTCAGTACGCCCCGGTAAGGAGCGGGTTCAGCAAGGTAAGCGCGAGATGTAATGGCTTCGCGAACATCGGACGTATCATAAACGCGAATCGGCGGAGTGGCAAACTAAAAGCGCGAACTGAACCACGAAGCTCACGACGGCCACGAAGTCAGGGGGATGCCGGGCTTACTCTTCGCGGCTCTCTCAGCGATCTCTGCGCCTCCGCGGTGAAGCCCGAGGTTCCATCTGGGCGCTCATCCCGTGCTTACGTATGACTTCAAAACGGGACTCTCTTTGTATCCCTTCGCAGGGATCTGCCGCATTGCGGTAGGGAGCGGGCGATTCCGCGCATCCAAAAAACAGGTTCAGGCCCCCTGAAGCGCTGGAAGGTTCCAGGCTATTGCTTCAATCTTCGGGACAGTGGTCAAGCTCGCTCTTTTGCTTTGCCGGCTTGGTGACCTTCGTTGTTTCCTGAGCCGTTCAATCCGTGATAGCGGGAGATTATTTCCATGCAGAGGCTCTCAGCCTTCTTCGCATCCGGCTTGGCTGGCAGCGCGCTTCGGACGTACGCCTCTTCAGCCAGCTTGAACAGTCGCTCCGCTTCTTCCTTCACGCGTTCGATAGTCCATTCGCCTCGCTTGATCGACAAGAGCTGTTCCGCATCCGCCCGCTCGACGTGAAGATCGCCGTCAACCAGAAACTCGATTCCCATCCTCAAGAGTCTAATCAAGTGGGCGGCGTTCTTCGCGTCATATCCCACTTTTCTGACAAGCTCTTTCCGCTTCGCCCCCATGTATCCGCCGGAATAGTACTGCCGCTTCATTCCAGCATAGCGGTCCATCAGCAAACCAAGGGGCTCGCCGTTGAACGGACCGCCTTCAACAACCATGTCCCTTGCCGCCTGGTCCGCGCTAAGCTCGTTGACGTCGATTCCGTGAGCGCCGAGCGCCGCTTCCAGGTCCGCCATTTGCCGCTGAGCTTCCTGATTGAAGTGCGTCATCCGCTTGAACTGAGCGTATGCGTAGCCGTTGAACGAATGATAGGCGGCCTTTGTGGCGAAGATGTCCCGCTGCTCGCGAAGCAAGCGGCCCAACTCGTGTTCGAAGATCATGTGCTGATCGGGCAGCCAGAGCAGGCTCAGCACATTGGGGTTGCACTTCAGCAGTAGACCTATAAACTTTCGCACCTCGTAACTAACGGCGTCCCACTCATTGATGAACTTCTCCTTCACCTCAGACCGGCCGAAGCCGAGGTAGTGCTCCTTAGGCGCGATGAACACTCCCATCAGATCCTTGTCGTCTATGCTGTTCGGGTCTTCTTGGGGGACGTACATGTTGTGCGCGATGCTGCCCCGGTAACCGAGCAGGATCAGGTTTTCAGGCAACAACTCGGCCACGCGCTCTGGCCGCAGGTTTTTCAGTTTGATCGCCGCTCTTTCCATCGCTGAGTTCTCTTATCCGATTTAAATTCCAATCGTAATCGCGCTCTTTATCGACAGGCGTTTCTAAAATAAGTGGTGTACGCCGAAACTTCAAGTTATGAGTCAAACGCCGAAACGCTTCGTCGCCAATGTAACCGAGACCTATATGCTGATGGCGGTCGACGCGCGAGCCTAATGGAACCTTCGAGTCATTACAGTGAATCAACTTGATCCGATCAAACCCAAATGACCGATCTATCTCGCGGATCG
>JAHFUG010000331.1:0-1249 GCA_023265195.1 Blastocatellia bacterium
CCCGCACTCCGAACCCCGCCCCCCGCACTCCCGCACTCCGAACTCCCGCACTCCGAACTCCGCACTCCGAACCCCGCACTCTGAACTCCGAACTCCGAACTCCCGCACTCCGAACCCCCGCACTTCGAACTCCCGCACTTCGAACTCCCGCCCTCCGCCCTCCGTCCAAACCGTTTTGACTGAAGACGCTGTTCAACTAGAATTCTAAGACCGGCGGACCGGAGACATCTCCCGGTTGGCGCACTCTTGCTGGGCCGGCCGGGCCGGATATGGAGGGATTCTCGATGAAGCAGAGTTGCTTGTTCACCGTCGCTTTTTGCATCCTGTTCACTTCGATTTCAATCGGCTCGCCCCTGGCCGATCCTGATTGGCCTCAGTGGCAGGGCCCGGATCGAACCGGCCTTTCAAAAGAGACCGGTCTCCTGAAGCAATGGCCGGCGGCGGGGCCCTCGGTTGTCTGGACCATGTCGGGTATAGGCGAAGGCTACGGTTCGGTTAGCATCAAAGGCAATCAAATATTTGTGCAGGGCGCCAGTCACAATCAGAGCGTCCTGTTCTGCCTGAATCGCGCGGACGGGAAGACGGTTTGGCAAACCCCGCTTGGTGGGAGAGGCTCTCAGGACCGGGGCAGCGGCCCGCGCGGAACGCCCACCATTGACGACGATCGTGTCTATGTCTTAACTGAAAAAGGGGACCTTGCCTGCTTGCACGCAAAGGACGGTTCGGTAGTCTGGCGAAAGAACATACTTAACGACTTCGGCGGCGGCAATCCACAATGGCTCATCAGCGAGTCACCCCTGGTTGATGGAAAGAATCTGATCGTGACGCCGGGCGGCGATGACGCTGGCGTCGTCGCTCTCGACAAGATGACTGGTAAGGTTGTTTGGAAGAGCAAGGGTCTCAGCGATCCTGCCGGTTATTCCTCTTGCGTCGTGGCTGATGTTCAAGGCGTCAGGACGATCATGACGTTGACCCACGCGGCGGCCGTCGGCGTGCGCGCGTCGGACGGAAAGCTGATGTGGCGGTATCAGAAAGTCGCTAACGACGTCGCCAACATTACCACTCCGATTTATTCCGACAACAAAGTCTTCTACACATCAGCTTACAACACCGGCTGCGCTTTGCTGGAGCTGAACGCAAAAGGCAACGAGGTCTCGGCTAAAGAAGTTTACTTCAGCCGGGACATGCAGAATCACCACGGCGGAGTCGTCCTGGTGAACGGTTATCTGTACGGCTTCTCCAATTCGAT
>JAHFUG010000331.1:1349-8640 GCA_023265195.1 Blastocatellia bacterium
AGAGTGGTAAAGCCCGGCGGAAAGGTCGTGCTCGCAGTCTGGCGTGCGCCCGAAGCCAATCCATTCTTCAGTTCGATCACAAAAGTGATGGCGAAATACCTGGACTCGCCGCCAGCCGATCCCGATGCGCCCGGCGCGTTTCGATTCGCGGAGGCCGGATCGCTTTCGCGTCTTGTTGAGGAAGCAGGCGCGTCGGAGGTGCGTGAGACGGTGTTCAACTTCAAGTTAGAAGCGCCGCTTTCGATCGAGGAGTTCTGGCCTTTACGAGTGGAACTGTCGGACACCCTGAGAGAGAAGGCCGCTATGCTTTCTCCGGCGCAGTTGGCAATGGCGGAAGAAGACGTTCGAGAAACGGTTCGCGAGTTCTTCGGCGAGCCGGGAATGAGTTTTCCAGCTTCAGCAATAATAGTGAGCGGAAGAAAATAGCCGCGATTCTGTCCGAGGAATTCTTCGAATGCAGTATGCCGTCTCACCGGGTCGTCGAGTGCGGAGTGGGGAGTGGGGAGTTCGGAGTTCGGAGTGGGGAGTTCGGAGTTCGGAGTTCGGAGTTCGGAGTTCGGAGTTCGGAGTTCGGAGTTCGGAGTGGGGAGTTCGGAGTGGGGAGTTCGGAGTGGGGAGTTCGGAGTTCGGAGTTCGGAGTTCGGAGTGCGAAGTTCGGAGTGCGGAGTGCCGACTGGTCGGGAGTTTCCGCATTAACCACTGCGTTGCGCCTGATGCGCTCTCTGAATCCGCCTGATCCGCGTAATCCGTGGATTCGATTCTTTTCGTCGAGCGGGATAGTTTTCCGCACTGCTCCATTACCGTCTCCCGACCCATTGCTACCGCAACGCGTTTTCATAAGCGACGCCGTCAGATTTGCCTTTCAAAATGCCTGCTGTTTCGCGCAACACTTGCGGTACGTCGGGTGTCTTATGCATGCGCGACAACAAGAAATCAACAAAGTCGGCTACTTGCTCAGCGGTGGCGATGGTCATACAAGTGTGGTGCTTGGCAGAAGTTTCATAGAAGATTAACCGCTGATTTACGCTGACTGCGTAACGCTGATCAGCGCTGATCGGCGGGCCGAAGGCAGCGTAGATCAGCGGTTGATCGGGACGCCGGATTCGGCCGCGCCTTTATCGAACGTTCCTTTCTCAATCGCAGCCGCGTTCGGACTCACCGTGCCTGAGACGCCGCCCGCGCCGTCGTACTTCAACTCGAGAACCACTCGGTGGTTATCAGTCCACGCGCCGGTGACCGGATCAGCCGATGGCTCGGGCGGCGGCGGTTCCGGAGGCAATGCGCCAAGCTTCTCGAATTGCTCCAGTAGCTCTACGACCTCACGATGGCCGCGCCGCCTGGCCCACGCCGGCGGAGTCGCCCACGGCGGATCATCATCCAGGATCAGCCTGGCGCCGCGTCTCAAGAGCAACTCGACCATGGAGAGATTGCCGGACTTTGCCGCCCACGCGAGCGGCGTCGAGCGGATGTCTTCGTCTCGAGCATGTAAATCGGCTCCGTGATCGATGAACAACGCCGCTTTTTCCAAATTGCCTGATCTCGCGAACTGATGCAGAGGAGTGATTCCAAGCCAGTTTCGATGGTTCGGATTCGCGCCGCGCTCGAATAAGAATTCCGACAGCTCTCGAGTCCTGGCCTCGCCGGAAATACGTTTCGCCAGTTCGGGCTGATAGTGGAGCATCAAGCGGACAAATGCTTCGTGCCCGTTACCGGCGGCTTGCGACAGTGCGTGAGGATCGTTGGCCAGCGCCGGGTTCTCGGCGAAGATCGCGGCCGCGGTCCGAACGTCTCCGTAATACGACAGGATATCCACGGATCGGGCGGCCCCGTACGAGCAGAGCAACTCGACCATCTTCTCATCCTTGTTCATCATCGCGATGCTCAGCGCGTCGGCGGAGCTTTCGACCGGCGGGTTCGGATAAGCCCCACGTTCGAGCAAGAGCTTGGCGATTTCATAGTGTCCGTTGTAAACCGCCGAATACAATGCGTGGCCGTGCGGAGCGACGCCTTCTTCGGGCAGATTCGGATCGGCGCCGCGGTCGAGCAAGAGATTCACGATTTCGATGTTTCCTTTGGCCGCCGCGTTCTTCAGCGGCGCGCCGGAGCCGAGGTAATAAGTGACGTACTCGGATACCCGGTTCGCCAGCGACCGGTCCTGATCGAGCAATTCCATGACTCGGTCAAGATCGCCGATGTGACAGGCGGTGCATATGTCGACGTACGCGCCGCGAGTTCTCAGGTGATCGAGAACTTCTCGCGGAGTCGTAGCGATCTCCTTCGGAACGTCTCGCCAGCCGCGATAATGATAATCGCCGTTGGTCAGTTGAATCGGACGCGCGCCGTCGAAACGGGCCGCATTGATATCAGCCCCGCGCGCCAGCAGTTCGTCGATGAGATCGATCTGGCGGGTCATTACCGCCCAATGTATCGGCTGATTGGAGCGCCCATCGCCGGTATGCAAGAGTTCAGGCGCGGCGTCGAGCAGGCTTCGAACTTTTTCAAGGCCGGGGGGGCGAACCGCTTCGGCGGCGGCTTCTCCTTTGGATGAAGCTCCATGCCGGTTGGCGAGATTCGCTTCCAGCAACTTCTCCATTTCCGCGTATCCGCGGTCTCGAGCGATTTCGAGAAGGCCGTCATTAACCGCCAAGCTGAGCGGATCGGCTCCGTTTTCCAGCAGGAACGCGGCGGCCGCGAGTTGGTTCTCTCGAACGGCGAAGTAGATGGGCGTACGATACTGGTACTGGCAGCGAACCAGCGAGGGATCGTTGGTCACCAGCCGCTCGAGGGTCTCAATATCTCCCGCGATGGAAGCACTGAACATTTCCCAAGCATCGGTTCCAGTACCGGGAGACCACTCGAGAGGTTCGTTCTTCTTCAATTCCTCTGGCTGTATCATTCTTCCTCCACTGATCACTGATCACCGCCCGCTGGCGCAAGAATTCTACCGTTTTCCATAGGCCGATCGGAATCTCTTCACGGCCGTTTCTTCAGCAACTTCTTGCGAGTCTGCTCCAATCCATACTGGAACTTCATCTTCGCCTTTTGCTCGGTCGTCACCAGGCGATGAGAGATCTCTTTCCACGAATAGCCGGATTGCCGCGCCTCCCAGACCCCTTTTGTCCAGGGATCCATGTGGCTGATGATCTCACGTACTATTATGGCGCGCTCGACGTCGCCGGCCCAACTCGTATTCCGCGCGCCTGCGATGCGATCGAGATCCTCGGCTGACGAAATCACTTCCATGTTTTCGCGGCGCTTCTTTTCGGCTTTCAGGAAGCGGTTAAGACGATGATGAAATGCGGCGAAGAGATAGCCTTGCAAGTCCGCGACGGGCGCTTCCCGTGCGCGCTTGCGATGCAACGCGCTGGAAACCGACTTTAGCACCGCTTCCCAAATCTCCGCCGCGAGCGCTTCGATCTCGCCTCCGAATTCCTTTGCCGGAATCGCGCGCCGCGCGTGCGCTAGAACGCGTGGCCATGCCGCTCGCGCCGCCGCTATGAGATCGTCGTCGACAGGGTCCGAATCTGTCTTCCACCAAAGCACCCAGTCAAATTGCCGGTCATCTTTTTCCATTGGACACCTCCTTGGTGTTTTTGCGGGAAATGAAAACCGGCAGTGTGACACGTATTTCTTCTTATTGTTTTGTGTCTTACTTCTTTCTTCTTCGCAGCCTCCTTGTTTATGTAGATAGGTTGTAAGTGAGAGGAGTTCTCGCCTGATTCTCCGCCGCGGCGCGCGGCCGATGGTGTATTGGCCGGCCGGTATCGCGGGATTGCGGCGCGACTTCATTTAATTGACGCGCAGGTACGCCAATGCATGGCGCGGCCTTTGAGACTCGACCGTCCAGCGCGATCGGTGGGATGGAGTTGGCGGTCACGGGTGAGGAAAAAAGGAGAACAAAGGTGCGGGCAAGAGCCGTGTCTTATTGCGAGCAACACACCTTAAGGAAGTGAATGCGGGCCGCACCGAATACCGCCCGCCCGAAAACATCCGCGAAGGAAAAGGTCCTCACAAGAACGCCGCGAGGCGCTCGACTTCATTCTTCGAGCGAACAACAAAAAGGAGAATCCATGACGAAGATAGTTGACACGTTGAAACAATCCCTTAGCGCTCTTGAGACCCAGAGCCCGGCAATCAAAACCGCGGCGCAGGGCATCACCACGCAGATTGGAATCTTGGAAACACAAATTCAGCAGATGCAGACACAGAAGACGGTCAGCGTATCAAATGTGCAGGACTTGTCGAACACTTTGCAGGCGCTAAAGGCGCAAGTGCAGGCCCTGGTTTCCGCACTGGGGTCGGCGTCCACCGCGCCACCGGCCGCCGCGCCGGTCACTGGAGGAGGAGCCAGTTAAGAAGCGACAGCGCCGACGATGGAGGTTCCCACTGGCGTGTGAGCGCGCCAGGTTTCAACGTAGATTGAAAGGAGAAACAGACTATGAGTGCAGTAGCAGCAGCCGATCTCATTACAAAGTTATTTGTGTTCGGTCTCGACCCGGGTAGTCCGGCAAAGATCGTCGCCAACGGGTTGGAGAATGTGACGCAAAACACGGTGCAGGGTGTTTTTTCAAGTCTCATCAAGATGTGCATAGCCAATCAGGCGCTGGCTAATGGACCATCGGTAGTGATGTTCAACGGTCAGGTCTACGTCTTTTACCAGAATGGGAACACCGGGCAGATCTTCTACCAGAATTTCAACGGAAGCGCGTGGTCCGGTGAGATCCAGGTTCCCAACGCAGGGATGTCGGCGGGGCCGGGCGCCGTAGTGTTCAACGGGCAGCTCTACGTTTTCTATCAGGGCTTGGGAGACTGCGGGACTCTCTGGTACAGCGTGTTGTCCAGCGACGGGAGCACGTGGTCAGGAAGCAAGCAGGTTCCTGTAGCCGGCTTGACGGATTCGCCGTCCGCGGTTGTTTTCAACGGCGCTCTCTATGTCTTTTACCGTGGGGAGGGGAATGTCGACACGCTCTGGTACAGCGTATCCAGCGACGGGAGCAATTGGTCGACGCAAACCAAGCAGGTCCCAAATACGAGTCTGTCGGGTTCGCCGGCGGCAACCGTGTACAACAACGACATATATGTCTTTCACCAGGGTTCGTCATATCCCGAATCGGTCTATTACCTGACGTCCGGCGACGGGAATTCATGGTCCGAGGATAGCCAAGTGCCGAACGTGAATCTGACTGGTTCGCCTTCAGCAGTGTCGTTCAGCGGTCAGATATACCTTTTCCACATGGGCAGCGGAAATAGCTACACGGAGCTCTGGTACACCAGCTACAACGGCAGTTCATGGGCGCAGGACATCCAGCTTGCCCCTTTATGCCTGACGGATTCTCCGTCGACAGCCGTGTTTAACAATCAGCTCTACTACATGAACCAGGGCCCCGGGAATGCGGGAGTCCTCTGGTGCAACGTGTTTGACGGGAGCAATTGGGTCGCGATCAACCCGGTGGAGCAAGAAACCATCATGTCGTGTTCTCCGGGAACCGTGGTTTTCAACAACACTCTCTATTGCTTCTACCAGGGCGGGGGAAATAACGGGCAACTTTGGTACAGCACATCGACCGACGGAAGCGCATGGTCGGCGCCCATCCAGATCACGTCCGCCGGCTTGACGGACTCGCCGTCACCAGTGGTCTTCAACGGTACGCTATACGTCTTCTATCAGGGCAGGGGGAACGCCGACACGTTGTGGTACAGCACATCCACCGATGGACGCAATTGGTCCGGCAGCAAGCAGATGCCCAACGTAGGCATTTGGAGCGCGCCGTCGGCATTGGTCTTCAACAGTGAGATGTATGTCTTCCATCAGGGCTTAGGACCCGATCCGATGCTCTGGTACTCAACGTCCACCGATGGAGTAAACTGGGCCGCGGATACCGAGTTATGGGCTGACTCGCATCTACCTTTGACCAATTCGCCGTCGGCGGCGGTGTTCAACGGCCGCCTCTACGTTTTCTACGAGGGCGCGGACAACGATCATCAGCTCCTTTACACCACGTTCGACGGAAGCAACTGGTCGGGGTACTCCTCGCTTACCAGTTCCTCCAGCGATTCCACCTTGATGGCGTGTTCGCCGTCAGCCGTAGAGTACAACGGCACTCTCTACGTCTTCTACCAAAGCTCGTCCGGCGGCAACGGTCTGCTCGGCTACTACACGTATGATGGGAGCAGTTGGACCTCGTATCCACCGCAAGCCCAAGCCGGGTCGGGATACCCGGCGGGCGCGATCTTACAGTTGACGCAGGATGCGTACAATGCTCTCAACGCAGCCATGAAAGCATGAACGAAACCGCGCATGGGTGATTGCCATCGTCTCGTGACGGCTTCATCAAGCGGCGCGCGTGGCTTGAAGGAAGAAAAACACTATGAGTGAAGCATTAATTTGGGCGCCTGCTCTACGTCTTCTACCAGGGTTTTGGTGGCGACTACGTGTTTAGCGCGGGCAGCGGGCTCCTTGGTTACTGCACCTTCAACGGGAGCGGTTGGGTTTCGTCTCCGGCTACACTTCAGTCGTCGCGGCAATACCCGGCAGGCACTATACTAGAGTTGACACAAGCTGAGTACAACGCGCTCGACGCGGCGATGGACGCATAACGATTTTCGCGCACTGATGATTGCATCGCCTCGGATACGCCTTGTAAACCAACGGCAAAGGAGAAACGATCATGCCTCTTTCCGGAAGCATTCAAAGCGCGCCTTCGGGCGCGCTCGGTTTTGATTCGGATACAGTCATTACTCTGTCTACAGCCCAACAGTTTTACAGCCAGGGCTACAAGTTTTGCTTGCGATATGTTTCTCTGGGCTCTACGGAGTCTTCGGGAGATATATCTCCAACGGAAGCGAGCAACATACTAAGCTCGGGTTTAGCCTTAATGCCCGTCCAGCACGTAAAGAGCTCCGGTTGGACTCCGTCCGAAAGCCTGGGGCAGGAATACGGAACGAACGCCGCTAATAACGCTCTGTCGGTTGGCTTTCCGGCAGGCGTCAACCTGTGGTGCGATTTGGAAGGCGTCAGCAGTTCCGCTTCCGCCCAGGATGTGACCGGCTATTGCACCGCCTGGTTCACCGCTGCTTCGGGGCCGGGATTTGTTCCGGGGTTGTACGTTGGAGCTAACGCCATTCTGAGTGGCCAACAACTCTACGATCTGCCATTCCAGCATTACTGGCAGTCGTGCAGCGACGTGCCGTCGATACCAGTCAGAGGCTATCAGATGGTTCAAACGTTGGTTCAACAGCCGGTCAATGGAATCGGTATCGATCAGGATACGACGCAGACTGACAGCGAAGG
>JAHFUG010000056.1:0-19215 GCA_023265195.1 Blastocatellia bacterium
TCGGAGTTCAGAGTTCGGAGTTCGGAGTTCGGGGTTCGGAGTTCGGAGTGCGGAGTGCGGAGTTCGGAGTTCGGAGTTCGGAGTTCGGCCACGCGGTGGTCCTCGGGGGAAACGCGAACAGAATTCTCGTAACGATCGGCATAAGCGGTTAATTGCGTTGGCGGAAGTTTCATAGCCACAAAAAGGCGCGGAAGGCGCGGAGATAAGAAGACGGACTGCGCATACCACGGTTGGCTCGCGCCTTCGCAGCCTGGGCCCTCTTCTCGGTTCTCTCTTGTGATCTTGTGCATCATTGTGGCTGATGATTTATTTCGCCGAGCACCGCCGGCTCCTTGCTTGCTCTTAAACAGACTACCGTTCAACAATCCGTCAATCGCCGTTGTGTTTCGCCGGCGTCACATCGAATGGAAACTCGAATTGGCTATGCGTAATGACGCCTCCCATAAGACCCGTCAGCGTGAGATCGGGAACCAGGCCATACACCATCTGATCCGAGTGATAAAGGATGTCTATATACATAAGAGAGGGCTGTGCCGGGTCTGGCTCCAACGGGCAAAAATTCAGAACTCTCTGAAAAGTAGCATTACCTCCGCTATCGGTGACGAAAGCATTCGGCGCGCCGCCGAGCGGCGCGGATGCAAGCTGCCCGTCCTTTTTGAACATGCCGCAGACGGTGTACAGGCGGTTCGGAATGAGCCCGCTGAATTCGAGTTCGATCGAGTTCGAGTCGCTCGCGCACTTGACCGTCGCTTCTCCTTTCGCCCGCCGCCAGTCTTTCAAGGTAATCGGCATCGACGGCTCGGCTTGAGTCGGCTCGGCCGCATTCGCGGTCTGTGAAATGCCCTTTACAGATATCCTCTTGCTGCCTGCCAGATCCGAAACGACTCTTACATCTCTCAGCGGAACGTTGATCGTCGACGGGTCCAACTTATCCTTCGACATCCCCATCATGGCTAGAATCCCAGGGTCAACGCAGGTGGCAAGCACGGTCGAGGCCGGCATGCCGGCAGTGAGGTCAATGGGATCATCGCCATTAGGATTGTGCGCCGCCACGGTCGTGAATCCGAACGTGCCCAGCGGCGGGCCCAGATCCCACAGCGGCTTACCAAACGCTCTATTGGTTCCGGTCGTAACCACGCCGGGAATTGTCTTGGAGTGTTTCATTGGTTTTTGTTCCTCTCACTTGTTCTCCGTCCCAAACCCATGCAGCCTCGAGCGTCCACAACCATTCGAAGGAAGTTCCGGCCCTCATCAATGTCTCGTCACTCAAAACAACGGTGGCCCGCGGAATGGGAACGTGCTCACTTCTTCACCCGCGTGACATTGACGGGGAACTCCAAGTGAGTGTGAACGACCGCTCCGATATGGAGCCCCGCCATTGGGAGCGCGGGCACAAGGCCATAAACCTGCTGATCCGAATGGTACAGAATCTCGATGAAGAGAAACGGCGACTGTCCCGCGACGGAATCAAGAGGACAGAAATTCAGGACTCGCTGGAACGTAGCGCTGCCGCGGTTATTCGTGACGAACACGCATGGCGCGCCGCCAAGGGACATCGGTAATGGCATCGGCCCGCTGAAGATTCCCCAGGCGGTGTAAATCCGGTTCGGAATCAGGCCGCTCATCTCGAGCAGTACGCTGCCGGACTTGTCACCGCACTTGATGGTGGCCTTGCCTTTTGCTTTGCGCCAATCCGCCAGGGTGATAGGCGCGAACGGATCGGCCTGGCTGGGATCCGCCGCATTCTTGACCTCCGATATTCCTTTCAACGCCACTCGCTGGCGGCCCGCCAGATCGGCAACCACCTTAACGTCTCGCAAAGGAACATTGACCAGTGAAGGGTCCACTTGATCCGGTTTCATGCCCATTTCGGCAAGATTCGCGGGATCGACATAGGTCGC
Source organism: Blastocatellia bacterium (assembly GCA_023265195.1). GTDB lineage: Bacteria > Acidobacteriota > Blastocatellia > UBA7656 > UBA7656 > QHVH01. The sequence goes on from JAHFUG010000056.1 coordinate 1,902, forward strand.
AAGCAAGGTGGAGCCGGGTAGGTTGGCGGTCAAGGCGATCGGCTGACCGCCGTTCGGATTGAACGCCGCAAGATTGGTTGCTCCGCGCAGGCCCAGGGACCCAAGATCCCATAGAGGCTCGCCAAACAGCCTGTTCGTGCCGGTCGCGACTACGCCGCTGAAGGTTTTGGTTACTCTCATTATTCAGGTTGCCCCTTTCTTGTTTGAATTCTTTTCATCCGCACTCATTCCACTCCCTGAAAGCCGATGCGAGCGGCGCCGGGAATTGAACGCCCTCGGGATCGTCGAGAAATGACTTCCCCTTTCAGGAGGGGAATTCACCGCGGCGGCGCGGAGAGCCGCCGAGAGAGCCGCCAAGAGTAGGCCGGCTCCGCGGCTTTCTCGGCGGTCTCCGCGTCTCCGCGGTGAAGCCCCCGGTTTCCATCGCCGATCCTCATCGGCTGCCGGCGCATAACTCAAAAACGGGAAGTAGTTTTTTACGTCCCCTTATGCTGCTACTTATCCGGCGGCGGAGGCACCGGCCCCCAGCCCGTTCCTTGCGATCCCGTCTGGTTCGGCGATGGGCCAGGCGCGGGAGATGCGCCCGGCGCCGCCATCGTGAACGCGTTGAAGCCGAGATCGACGAGCCCTCGCTGAATGCTGTCGCCGGCTCTAAAGGTCGCCTTCAAAACATTGCCGAGCTCGCCTTCGGTTGCTTCCGTGACGCTCTCGAAAGCCTTAGCCGCCTGCGCGGGCCGCAGCGCGTTCATCATCTGCTGCACTCCAAACACCGACATGGCCCACGAGTAGCTCATCACTGACTTGGTCAAGTCGCGCATCGTTAATCTCCTTTTTGGTCAAGCAAGCCCGCGAACAGTGCGCAAGAGCAACACCGCTCCGGCTGCTAAGAGAGCAATTTCAGCGGTAAACAGGTTCACGCCAAGGCGCGCCTGCTCTCCGGTCGTTGTTACGAGTATTGAAACCGCGAACACTACGGCGGCCAATTGCATCGCCCGTTGTCTTAGTCTCTGATCCGCCCCCTGGCCGGCCCTGGTCAACTCGACGCGCGCCGGCAATTCGCCGGTGCGGATTTGCTCGAGAACGCTGGACGCCCTGAATGCTCCGTCGCGAAGCAGGCGGCCGCTCGAGCTGGACCAATTGACAAGCGCATCGTATGAGAACAGCGACCGCCGCGCTTGCCATCTAAGATAACGATTGCAAATCGTCTCGAGGCGCTGGTCGAGTCCAAAGCCCGGAGCCAGCCGCGTGATAAGGCCGTCGGCCGCGATCGCCGAACGCACGTACTTAACCACGTCGCGCTCGGGCCAGACCCCCGTTTGCCGCGAAAGCTTCAGCATGTCCAGCATCACGCTGGTGATGTTGACGCGCATTCGGCGCGAATTCCCTTTAGTCTCGTACCAATCGTCTTCCAGCTTCTTCAACCCTTCGTGAAAGCCTTCGACGTCGGTGTCGTCGTCGGTCGTCGAAACGTTGAAGAACGGTTCGCACATTCCGTCCGGGTCGCCGCGCACGAGAGCGAGCGTAAGAGCCAGTAGATTCCGGCGCGAGTACGGGCTGAGAACGGCGGTTATACCGAAGTCGAGGTAGCCCACGACGTTGCCCGGCAGGATCATCAAGTTGGCCGGATGCAAGTCGGCATGAAACATGCCGTGCTTGAAAGCGTCGCTCAGGAAGTTGTCGATTATGTTGCGGGCGAAGCGATCCGCATCGAAGCCCGCCGCCTTCAACCTTCGCGGAAGCAGTTCGTCGCCGCATTCGACGGCGCGCAAGTAATCGAGAACCGTAACGCCTTCAAAGAACTCTATCGTCAGAACGCCGCGCGTGGTGTAATCCCAGAGCACTTCCGGGGCCCGCTCCGACGGATTGCCGCGGGCGTTGTTCCGAAGCTGATCCATGTAGCGAGCCTCGCACCTGTAGTCGAGTTCTTCATTCGTCCATGCAACGAACTCGCTCATCGGCTCGATGAGCCAATACAATCTCTTCAAGCGCAGGAATCTGACTACTCGTATCGCCGAGGCCATCAGCTTTACATCGCCGCTGAACTCCGCGTCGGCGTTGGGTCTCTTCACCTTCACGGCAAGCTTGCGGCCGTTGAGAAACGCAACGTGCACTTGTCCTATCGAGGCGGTCGCGATGGGCCTGGCGTCGAAGGAGTCGAATACCTCGGCCGGCGGTTTTCCGAATTCTTCGAGGAAGGCTTTTTCGACGTGCTTGAATTCGACGGGAGCTACGCGGTCAAGCAGGCTGAATAACGCATTGCAGTACTCGAGCGGCAGTATGTCCGGTTGAAGCGCGAGCATCTGGCCGAACTTTATGAACGTGCCGCCGAGTTCTTCCATGAACCTCCGCAGGCGCTCGGGCTTCGAGAGCGCCTGGTGTGGACGCCCTGCGAGCCTTGCCCGGCGGGCGGTCCACGACTCGCGCAAGTACGCGAGCCCGTGCCTGACGATTACCGCGGCTATGCTCGTCATTCGCTTGAGACTTGAGCGGAACAAATCAGCTCACCTCCTGCTTGAACACCGATCCTCCCAGCTTCTCTTTGAACACCGAGCCGTAGAAGATTGACTTGCGCTTGTCGAGAATCTCGCTGATGGCCTTCTCCATTTTGGCCCGCACCTCGTTGCTGATCATTCGCACGATCACCGGATCGTCGGCGTCTTCGGGCGGATGTCTCTTCTCGATGTGCATTGGCGCCAGAAACTGCGTGTGCCACTTCGACGGGAGCGGAACCGGAAGCAGCGGAAACGTCGGGGTGATCGGCAAGCAGGGCCATTCCGAGTAGCGCTTCCACCAGCGCCAGTCGATCTTCTTCAGGATCGGGAAAATCTCCGCGCTGCCGACCGTAACGAAGGGAACTATCGGCGCGTTGTTGCGCAACGCCATTTTGACGAATTCATCGCGGCCGAACCTGCCGAGGTTGTACGCGTTCTTGTAAAACGCGAATGCTCCGTGTATGCCTTCCGGAAAAATGCCGAGCACACCGTCACGTTCCAACACGTAGTCGGCGTTGTCCTGACACGCCACCATTCCGCCGAGCTTGGTCATGAAGTTGAAGAGGAAAGGAAACTTGATCAACGTCGGATGAATGAGAAAGCGAGGATATCGGCCAAGCTTCCGAGCGAACAAATGCAATGCCATCACGCCATCCCAGGGCATCAGTCCGCGGTGCACTCCCACAAGCACTACCCGCCCTTCGCGCGGGACTCCTTCAAGTCCGTCCACTTCAATGCGCCAGTAATGGTCGTGCAGAAACCTGAATAAGCCGCGTCCATACGCCGCGATGTATTCCTTGTCCATGCCGAAGTCGTCAGACTCGCGGAGTTGTTTGCGCCGGGCCCGGGAACCGCGGGATCGGGCAAACTCCGTCAACGCTTCGACGGTCGAGCGCGCCGGCGTGAACCCTAATTCCTGTTTCATCTTGTTGTTTGAAACAGTCCACGAGTAGCGTATGTAATCGAGTTGGTCTATAGGCCGGGCCAGCTTGAGCGGTCCCAGAAGAGATCGCACGGCGCGTTGAAGTCCGCGCGGAACCGGGATTCGATGCGAGCCGGACAAGCGCAACGCCGCGCGCAGCGGAGCAACTCCATCCGGCGCGACGTTGTAAGTCCCGCCTTCGCTCTTTTCGATGACGCACTTCACGGCCTCCGCCAGATCGTCCAGGCTCAGGACTTGAAGCGACGGATCGTAGCCGGGGAAAGTGACCGCGACCCTGCTTCCAAACAGCCGGCTGAAATAGTCCGAGCCGCCTCGAACCGGCAAGGCCACCGGCCTGAGTATCGTTAGCTTGATTCCCGGATGCCCGCCCAGATAGATCAACGCCAACCCTTCGAGATCGGCCCATCGAGTTGCAATCTGATCCTTGCCCCCGCGCGGCGACGGCCGAGTCTCGCGAACCAAACCGGGGTTGTGATGGCTTGCTCCATACACCGCCGCGCTCGATAAGACGACGGCGCGTTTGATCCCGGCGTTGGCGCATTCTTGAAAGACAGCTTCGGCGTCTTCGAGGTCGGGAATCGTCCGCTTGCCGGCGGCCAGGGGCGGGCAGTAGACGACGGTGTCGACTTCCTGATCGATGAAGAGGCCGGCGTACCCGCCGCTCATCTCACCGCCGAAGCCGTCTTCCGGATTCGGCGCCCGCTGGCAGGCCGTAACGATCGAGCTTTCCCGCAGCCTGTTGACAATCGCCTCCGCAACGGCCCCTCGCTCATCTATCACCATTACTTGCGCCATCTCGGTCCCCTCCACTTATCTTCAGCGGCGAGCCATTGCGGGAAGCGTGGTTACTTCGATACCTTTGCCTTCGGTGACCCGGAGTAGTTGCCGGGCCTTGACGCCCTCGAACTTTTCAACCAATCCGCTCGGCCATCGAACGGTCATCACGTCCGCCTGAGTCTTATCGTTGAGTCCGAAGTAAAGCCGCGCGCTGTTTTGCGAGGCGTACCCCGAACCGGCGGTTACGAAGCGCATCTGCTTTTCTCCGCCTGCTTCGATCCGCACAACCGCGCCCACGCCGTCGCGGTTGCTCTTCGTTCCGCGCAACTCGACCGCCAGCCAGTTGCGGCGCTCGCCGACGTTGTTTCGCAGAAGCGTTGCGCGAGCTCGCTCTTCCTTGCCGCTGTCGCCGGGGTTGTTGTTGATCGCGATGTCCAGATCGCCGTCGTTATCGAAATCCGCTATCGCCATACCGCGCCCGTCCTTCTCATCGTCGGCGCCCGCCGCCATGCCGACGTCGGTGAAGCGCAGCGAGCCGCCGGGGCCCCGCCCATCGTTGCGAAGCAGGACGTTATGCTCGTACCCGTTCCAGGAGATGTCGCCGCGAAACTCGTCCGTATAAAAGGTCCCCGTTTTGTACTCTTTTATGTGCGCGACCGCGCTCAAAATGTAGGGCAGTCAGAGATCGTCCTTCTTCTTGCCGCTGATCCAGCCATTGACCGCATAGATGTCCTGACGTCCATCGTTGTCGTAGTCGAACATCGTCGAGCCCCAGTACCAGCCGAAAGGATTCGCGCGAGCCGATTCCGAGACGTCGGTGAAATGACCGGCCCCGTCGTTCATCAGCAGCGAATTGCCCTTGACCACCCTGTCGCCGTACGACGAGTAATCCGCTCCCACCGAGGCGTAAATCTCTTTATAGAGCGGCAGGTCTTCGAGAATCGTTCCCTGCCGAGTGCTCGTCAGCATGTATTGATAAAGAGTCGCGGCCTGACCGTACCATCGCTGGCCTGAATGCACGTTCGAGACGTAGATGTCGAGATTGCCGTCGTTGTCTATGTCGCCGAACGTGGCGCTCATGCCATAGCCGTAGTCCATTGTGCCCGTCCGCTTGGACACGTCGCTGAAGGTCCCGTCGCCGTTGTTGTGGAAGAGGGCGTTTCGCCCGAAATCGTTGGCGACGTAGATGTCCTGATAGCCGTCGTTGTCGTAGTCGCCCCACGCAACGCCGAGCGTCAGCCCGCCTTCGCGCACCCCCGCCTTCGCGGTGACGTCGCTGAAGTGAAAATTGCCGTCGTTGTGGAGAAGGGTGTTGCCTTCGCCGTTGCGCGTGTAAAACAGCGTCGTAGGCAGCTTCGTTCTCGGATCGAGATAGCGGCCCAGGTAAACGTCCAGCTTGCCGTCGTTGTCGTAATCGCCGGCCGCCGCCACCGTCACCAAGTAACCGCCAAGGCCCGCGCCCTCGGTTACATCGGTAAACGTCCCGTCGCCGTTGCCGCGATAGAGTCTATTAGGCCCGGTGCTGCACCCCAGGAATAGATCTTTGTTGCCGTCGTTATTGAAATCGGCGAAGACGCCGACCGCGATCCCGATCATCTCCGCCGGGAGGCCGGCCTTCACCGTCACGTCCGTAAACGTGTTGTCTCCGTTGTTGCGATAGAGACGCGGGTGCGAACCATCGCCGAAGAAAATGTCATACCACCCATCGTTGTCGTAGTCGGCCGTGGAGACGCCTCCCTGGCCGTACTTGATGATCCCGAACTTTTTTGGAAGCCATTCCGGCGTGTTCCACGTCGGATTCTGGTGAGACTCAAAAGTAATTCCCGCCTTCTCCGTTATGTTCGTGAAGCCCGCGCGATCGCCGGTAACGGTTTCGCCGTGAATCAGAGCCTGTTTTTCGATCTTCCATTCGCCCTCCGCCGCGTGGAGCCACTGGCGAAACAGCGCATGGCTTTCAAAGGGAACGCCGTCGAGGCCCACGCCGCGAACCCAGAGAATCGAGCGGATAACGGCCTGGCCGGACCGCGGAATTTGCTCCACGGAATCCAGCTTGAACTTGCCCTCTTCAATCGATCGCACGCGGCCCAGGTAGCGCGAGACTTGTTCTCTCACGTCAGCCTTGTGAAACGGTTTGATCCCGTCAAGCCGCCACTGATAAACCCGAACGCCGTCGCGTTCCGATTCAAGCTCCTCCGACCAGAAGCCTTCGGCTTCGCTCGAGTAGTTGTCGTCGTAGCAAGCGACAATCTCATCGACGCTGAGATTCTCGACGCCCGATTTGTATTCGCCCAGCAGTTTGATCGCGGACTGTCCCGTATCGGCCAGCAACTGCGCGTTGGCTTCCACGCGGTCGACATAGAGTTTGCCCGCCAGGAAGATCACTCCGATCGTGATCAGCGGGACATAGATGAAAACCATGCGCTTCCTCTTCCTCGTCATACGGCTATGTCCTCCCGCGATGCGCCTGGCGCATGGAAGCCGCCACCCGGCCGGCCATTCGAGCCGCGCGCGCTTCGGTTATCTGTTGAGAGCCCTCTTCGATTCGGGCCATTCGGTCTACGAACGGATCGAGGCGCGATCCTTCGATTCGCTGCGTCAACCCGCTCGGCCAGATGATTTCCGCCGAATCAATTTTCGCGGAACCGCCTAATCCGAAGTGAATCGGCAGCATCGCTTCGGATGCGTACCCGGAGCCTGCTTCAACCTGCCGCGTCATCGTTTTGCCTCCGGCGCTCAACCGCACGCGGGCGCCGATCGCGTCCCGGTTGCTTCTCGTTCCCACCAGCTTCATCTCGATGCACTTGCCGGCGCGCCTCAGGTTATTGAGGTAGACGGTCGGGGTCGAGTTATTGTTATTGATGACGAGGTCGAGCTTCCCGTCGCCGTTGTAGTCGGCGATGGCGACCCCGCGGCCGTCCTTGATCGAGTCCGCGCCGGCCGGCCGGGCAACGTCCAGGAACTGGCCGCCTCCGGCGTTTGCGAACAGGCACTTTCGCTCATAGCCGTTCCACGAGTTCTCGCCGACGAATTCATCGCTGAAGAAAAGCCCCCGTTTGTACTGATCCACGTGCGCGACCGCGCCGCTGGTAAAGGGCAGTCAGAGATCGGTGCCCGGCGCGTTGCTGATCCATCCATTGGCCGCATAAATATCCAGCTTCGTGTCGTTGTCCATGTCGAAGAAAGCCACGCTCCATCCCCAGCCCGCCCGATTGGTGTGACTGTCCTTCAATTCGATGAACGTTCCATCGCCGTTATTGTGAAACAGCGAATTTCCCTCGCCGATCATCGTGCCGACTTCAGTCCAGCTCGGGCCCAGCAAGCGGTAGACTTTTAAGTACTCGCCCGCGTCCGTCAGCGCATACCTCGTTCTCATCACGTTTCGCATGTACTGGCTGACGGTCATGTCTTCGCCGAACCACCGCTGGTTCGAGTTGATGTTCGACGTGTAAACGTCGAGATACCCGTCGTCGTCGAAGTCTCCGAACGTCAGGCCCATCCCTCCGCTGAAGTCGAGAACGCCGGCGCGCTTCGCCTGTTCGGTGAACGTGCCGTCGCCGTTGTTGTGATAGAGGTTCTTTCGCCCGAAGTCATTCGCGACCATCAGGTCCGGGAAACCGTCGTTGTCGTAGTCCGCCGCCGCGACCGCGAGGCTCCATCCGGTGTCGCCGGTCCCGCTGACATCGGTTACGTCGGCGAACCGCCGCCCGCCGTTGTTGCGCAGTAGCCGGTTCGCGCCGCCGTTCTGCGCGAAGAACGGCAATCGAGGAACGTCGGTTAAAGCGTTCCCATACACTCCGATATATATGTCGACGAATCCGTCGCGGTCGTAATCGAGAAAACACGCGGACATGCATGGAGCCACAAGGTCGAGCCCCATCTCCGCCGACCGATCGGTGAATGTGCCGTCCCCGTTGTTGTGATAGAACTTGCAGGGAGCGAGATACCGGACCACGAACAAATCTTCGTACCCGTCGTTGTCGACGTCCGCGAACACGCCCGCGTTTGCTTGATCCAAGCCTTCGAGGCCCGCTTCGGCAGTCACGTCGGTGAATCCAAGCTTGCCGGATTCGGCGGTCCCGTTATTGCGATAGAGCCGCGAGCGAACGCCGTCGGCGAAAAATATGTCCGGCCGCCCGTCGTTGTTGTAATCGGTTGCGCTCACGCCGCCGAAGCCGTGCTCGATCACGCCGAACTTCAGATGAACGTCCGAAGATTTCACGTTGAGCTTGGGATCGCGCCGGTGCTTGTAGTCGATGCCGGCGGACGCCGGATCCAGATCGGTGAAGCTGTGGCCGTCGCCCGCTACGCGAACGCCTTCGACTAATTCGTCGCTGACTATCCTCCAATCGTATCCGGCGCCCGACGCGTCTTCATTGACCAGATTCCAGCGATAGAAGCAGCGGTCTTGAAACAACGCGCCCTGCCCGTCGCGTCCGTCGAGAATGAACTTGACCGTAAGCAAGACGCTTCGGTCGAGGTCGACCTTCTCGATCATGTCTATTTTGAATTTTATGTCGTCGATGGCCGTGAGCCCTTGAAGGTAACGGGATATCTCGTCCCGCACGTCGGCTTTGCGATAGTCATCCCGGCCTTCGGCCAAAACTCTGTAGCACGCAATATCGCCTTCGTCCTTGTCCCGATTCATCACCCAGTGGCCGCGCCCGGACGAGAAGTAACCGTCGGAGTAATAGCGGGTCAGCTCGGAGGCGTCCTTCTTGTCGAAAGCATCCTTTAACCCGTGATTGTAATCGCTCAAGAAATTGTTGACCGATTTTCCGGTGCTGAAGAACCGGGCATGCTGTTTGTCCTTGCGCGCCATCACGTAGAGCGCTGTAGCAACGGCAACCGCCAGGATCAGCGAGAGCGCGGCCAGGACCTGAGCCAGTCTCTTGAGCTTTCTCTTCATCGCGCTCCTCCCGGCCGCCGCCTCATTCGATACACATTCCGAGCAAGATGAGTCATCGTCAAATATTGAGCTCCGTACAACTAACGCCGGCCTGCGCGGCCGCCGCTTCGATCGCCATCTCCGGCCCAGCCGCGTCGCCTCGATCGAGCAAGGCCGCGCCGCGTCCATTGATGGCGGCGGCTACTTGCATCGCCGACACGATCACGGGTGTGATGCCCCCGCCCGGTTGGGTCCAATGGCCCGTGAAGTAGAGTCCCTTGATCGGACCGGTTATGCCCGGCCGCCGCGAGCCGAGTTGATCGGGCGACATCTCCCATCCAAGCATCGCCCCTTGGCTATTCAGCGTGTAGCGATGCGACGTCAGGGCGGTTGCGCTCATCTTGACGACGACCTTGTCGGAGAAGCCGGGGATCAGCCGTTCAAGATTCCGCATGATGTATTGCTCGATGGACGCCTTGTGCCGCGGCCAATCTTTTATACCGTCGTAATCGATCTCGGTGATCTTTTGAATGATGACTACGTGCCCGCCGGGAGGCGCCATCTCGGGCTCGTACAGAGTGGGCACGAACATCTTGAACTTGAGCGAGCCGCGCCCCGCTTCGTCCGAGTCCCAGGTGTTCCAGTAATAACCTTGAGCATCGCGCAGCACTTCGGTCGGTATGTCCTCGAGACCCAGATGAGTGAGAAAGCAGGGATAGGTTGGACGCAGCCTTCTAATGGGCTCGATGTAGTCCGGGTCGAGGCGTTCGACTCCAACCATCCGTTCGAGGGTAAGAAGCAAATCGGCGTTCGACACGACAACGCCGGCGCGCACCTGTTTCAACGCGCGGGCGCGAACCGGTCCGGTCTCGATCTCGACTCCGTAAGCGGTGTTGTCCTTCACCAGTATCCTAACGGCCGAAGAATTCATCAGGATGTGGCCGCCCTGGTTTTCAAACCGCTGGGCCAACTCGTCCGCGAAGGCTTGCGATCCGCCACGCGGATAGTAATTGCCGAGGAAGTACGAAAGCCTCAGCATCGAGTCGAACACGAACGACGTGCGAGACGGAGGCGAGCCCCAATGCGGGCAATCTCCCGCGAGCAAAAGCTTGAGCTTCGGATCTTGAAAATATTTGTCGAGCGCTTGCCTGAGCGTCATGCCTTGGTATTGCTCGAGGCGATCCGTTTCACGGCCTCGAAAGTAGTGAAGAAGGCCCAGCAAGTAGACCTTGCGCACGGCGGAAAAGAAATCGTCGATCGCGGCGGCTTCATGCGGAAACTCCGCTTTTAGCTTCTTGAGATAACATTCGAAGTCGGCGGGTACGGAGAACCGCGATCCATCGGGAAAATGAAAATCATCGACGGGGTCCATCTTTATCCATCCGCAATTCACGCCAAGCTCCTCCAGCAACTTGCCGGTGATCGTAGTGGGGTTCCCAAGCAGCGGATAAAAATGCGTCGCGGCGTCGAAGGTGTAGCCGTTTCGGCGGAACGTGCTGCAGTAACCGCCAACCATGTAGTGTTGTTCGACGAGCAACACACGCAGGCCGTCGCGCGCCAGCAGGTTCGCGGCGATCAGCCCCCCGATTCCCGCGCCGATGATCACGGCGTCATAGGAACTCTCGGGACCGTCTCTCAGGCTCAGGCCTTTGAAGGCTCTTTTCATGCAGCTTCCCGACACGCTCCTGAATGACGAGGTTGAACCAGCCGGGGCCGGTTCATCGCTCATCGTCCAACATCATTTCAGCCGGCCGGTTCCGGCCGTAAGTTTCGTGGGCTTCCACGAACTCCGCACTCGCTATCGCGCCGGCCATTGAAAGCTCGCCGGCGAGCAATGAGGCCGCGACTATCTCGGCGAACTTTCGAGCATGACCGTCTCCGGCGCAGCCGATCATTTCGAGACACTCGCGGCTCGTGCCCAGACCCGTGCCGCCTCCTACCGTCGCCACCGTCAACGAAGGCACGGTGACGCTTGCGTACAAATCGCCGTCGTCGGTCACCTCGAAGTTGGTTATGCCGACCGCGGAGTTCGCGATGTTAGCCACGTCCTGTCCGCAGGCGATGAAGATCGCGGCCAGGCCGTTTGCGTAATGGCCGTTGTAACCGATGGCGTTTGCTTGCAAGTGGCCGAGCACCGTGTGACGCCACATGTCGGCCAGTCGATCCGGACTCGTGTGCAGATACGACCTCACCAGGGTCTTGCCGATCAAAGCGCCCGCCGTCACTTTCTTGCCCTTGCCCCCGGCCAACAGCGACCCGCTTGCGCGCTTCTCGGAGCTGAACCCGCTGAACAAGTAAAAGCCGCGGGCTCGAGTTTGGCTCACGATCAGCCGGCAGGCGCGCTCGGTCGCCTTTACGATCATGTTCATGCCGTGAGCGTCCGCCGTGAAGTAACAAAAATTGACTATCACCTCGCGCCCGATTGGGTGACACTCGATACGAAGCAATTTGCCGTGGCCGGTCGTCGATTCGGCCTCGGCGCGAATCGCTTCGAATTCATCCGGCAGGTTTCCGACGAAGTCATGAGCGCTATCGACGTCGTCGAAGAGAAACACGGGTGAAACCCTGTTCTCGTCGGCGTAGACCCGGGCGGAGACTCCCCCTGCTCTCGTTAGCGTCACCATGCCGCGCTCGTATGAACGAACAAGCGCTCCCTCGGTCGTCGCCATCGGCACGTAGTAATTTCCCCGCGCATATGAGCCCTGAATCAGCAGCGGCCCGGCGACCCCAAGCGGCGTCTGCGCAACGCCGATCGGGTTCTCGATGTTGCCGCGCATCAACTCGCTCGGTATCGAATACGAGCCAACGTGCGTCAACCGGCAGCCGGTCTTCATCTCTATCCAATCGCGCCGTCGGCCGACCTCGCCGCTCTTGTAGCCCTGTGCGTCCATTCTCGGCACAAGCTCAACCGGATTCACGCGGGCTATTGGTTCTAGAAGCGAATTCAACATGCCGGCCGGCGTTCTCCTTTACGCGCAACGCTCGATAACTACGGAGCAACAATTTCCATCGAGACCAACCGAGTTTACGAGACCCGTCGAAAGACGAACCTCGCGGCTCTCGCGGCTCGCCATTTCCAGGGGAAACCCTTTCTCGACTTCTTCCAGCCCGCTTATGCCGGGCATTACTCCATCGCGCATTGCTTCGATCATCGCTACCGCCTGAAGCGCTCCGGATGCGCCGAGCGTTTCGCCAAGCATCGACTTGATGGCGGTCACGGGCAACCTGCTCGAAGACCCGCCGAATGAGACGGCGACCGCTTCCGATTCGCGGCGGTCCGCTTCAACGCCGCCGTTGGCCGACAGACTAACGCCGTCAATCCCGCCGGCGGTTATCCCGGCGTCGTTCAACGCCTGCCGGATCGCGCGCGCGATTGCTCCCGTGGATTTCTTATCGTCGGCCCCGCGCGAAGGATCGTAACCGGCTCCGTGACCTTTGATCTCGGCCAGGACGTTCGCGCCCCGCGACGTCGCCGACTCGAAGTCCTCCAGCATCAACATCGCCGCTCCTTCTCCCAGCGCAAAACCGTTTCGTCTCGCGTCGAACGGTATCGGGAAATCGCCGGGCAAGTGGTTCGAGCCGCACAACAGCTCCGCGCGATTGAAGCCGTAGAACGATTCAAAGCATAGTTCGTCCGCGCCGCCGGCCAGTATCGCTTCCGATCCGCCGGTTCGTATCAACTCCACGGCGTAGATGAGAGCCTGGAGCCCCGAAGCGGTTCCCGCGGCGATCGTCGAGTTCACTCCGCGCAGGTTATGCCAGATAGCCGTCTGACCCGCGGCGGCGTTGATCACGCTGTTGGCGAAGTCCATCGGACTTGCATAAGCGGGCCCAGCCGCAAGCGCGCGGCGGTCGAACTCTGAAATCGTGTGCACGCTGCAGAACATGGTTCCCAGCACGAGCCCTACTTCCCTATCGCTTCGCATTCGCGGAGACCAGCCGCTCGCATCCAAGGCCATCTGCGCCGCCGAAGCCACGAGTTGCGACGTCCGATCGAGAGGCCGAAGGTTCTTCTCGCCGAGATAGGTCTTCGCGGAGAACGGAGCGATCTCGCCGCCCAGATGACAGGCAAGCCCCTCGGTGCTGAATCGCCGCACCTCCCGCAAGCCGCTCCGTCCTTCTCGCAAAGCAGCGTGCAAAGCGGCGGGCGAGTCGCCCAGCGACGAAACGACTCCGGCTCCGGTTACGACAACTCTTCGACTCATAGACTCTCCGCCCGAACTTTCCGGAGAATCAACGACGCGTTGTTGCCGCCGAACGCATAGGCGTTGTTCATCGCAACGTTGACCTCATGGCCGCGCGCGTAATTGGGTACATAATCGAGATCGCACTCCGGATCGCGATCCCGCAGGTTGATCGTCGGAGGAATCCGGTCATTGAAAACAGCCAGCGCGCACACGGCGGCTTCGATCGCCGACGCCGCGCCCATCGTATGGCCTAGCATTGATTTGATCGAGCTGATCGGAATTTGATAAGCGGCCGCGCCGAACACTCGCTTGACCGCTATGGTTTCCAGGCGATCGTTTGTCGACGTTCCGGTGCCGTGCGCGCTGATGTAGCTGACCTCTTCCGGTCTTAGGCCGCTCTCGTTGAGCGCCGTCTCCATCGCGCGCGCCGGACCGGCTCCTTCCGGGTGAGAGGCCGTCATATGATGCGCGTCGCAGGATAAGCCGTAGCCGGCGACCTCCGCGTAGATGCGCGCGCCGCGCTCGATTGCGCGAGCCAGCGGCTCGAGCACCAGGATGCCTGCTCCTTCGCCCGGGACCATTCCGCGGCGATTGAGATCGAAGGGTTGGCACGTTTCAGGGGCGATCCCTCCGAGCCGCGCGAACCCCGTGTAGGTTATGCGTGAAAAGGCGTCCGAGCCGCCCGCAAGCATCACGTCCTCCCGTCCCGACCGAAGAACGTCGTATGCATGCGCGATGGCGTAGTTGCCCGCCGCGCACGCCGTCGGTATCGTCGTGTTGACCCCCGCCAGCTCCAGTTCGCCCGCGACGTGGCCGGCAATAACGTGACACGGATACATGGAGATGAACTCGGGTCCGACCCTGTCCATCTCGCCGGCCTGGGCGGCGTCGTCAAAGCGCTCGATTATCTGCGGCTCACCCGACGTCGTTCCTATCGTCACCCCGACTCGCTCGGCGTCGAGCATGCTCAGGTCGAGATTCGCATCGGCGAGAGCAAGGCGCGCCGCGGCGATTGCAAACTGCGACGCCCGGCCGAGATAGTGAGGGTCCAGTTTTTTCACATAGGCGCCGGCGGCGAAATCCTTGATTTCCGCTCCCATGTGTACGTGGAAGCCGCTTGTGTCGAAGGACTCGACCTCCTCTATTCCGCACCGGCCCAAGAGCAGGCTGTCCCAAAACGGCTCGCGGCCTATGCCGACCGAAGTGACCGTCCCTATTCCCGTGACAACAACCCGAGGATGCATAGTCAAACGACCTCCGCGCACAAGTACTTTTGAACCGTGTTGACCGTATCGCTTATGGTGCGGATGCCCGACAATTCCTCCTCGGGCACCTTTATGCGGAACTGATATTCGACATCAACCACGATTTCGAGAATTGAAAGCGAGTCAATCGCCAGGTCGTCTTTATAGGACGCGGAGTCGCCGATCTTCTCCGCGTCGATGTAGGTAACGCTGGCTATCGACTTCTTGATCCTATCTCGTATTTCATCAGCGCTCATCGCCATGAAAAAACCTCCACCGCGCATTTACGTGATCCAGAGGGCCGAGCCGGATGGTTATGTTCATACTATCCGGCTCGGTTCAGACGCCTTTCGTTGATTCGAAACCCGGCGAACCGCGCGGCCTTCCGGATTCCGTTCAATTCGAGGGCGCTTGCCCCGTCTCATTCCCGCCAATGGCCGGAGCGGTGTCCAGCCAATTAATCCAAGCCGAATTGCCCAAGCAATAATGGCCCGAATGTCAAATACCGTTGAAGACCCTTGCGCTCAGGCGCTTTGACTCATCGACCCGAACGCGCACTAGTAATCGCACCACTACAGAATCGCCTTTAGACCTGTATTGCGTTGGACGCCCTTCGATGACCTGCCGTGCTCTGGCTCTCCCTAGCCTCCAGTCTCTTTTTTGCTCCTTTCCAGAGATATAGACAGGCAGCACGCAAGAATTTGCGCGCGTAAGGAGCCCGTCGGGGACACTTGCCGGTTTGGAAGGTCCTGATTTGACTGACTTATTCAGTACGGAGCGGTTCTCGATGGAGGGTAGGATGATAGCGCGCGAAGTTGCATCCTACGAATCGGTTGAATCAATGGAGAATGGAGAGCGGGCGTTGGTCTCGCTTTTGATCGCCAGTGAAACCGTCTTGCGGCAAAGACGGCAGTTGGCCAGGTGCGTTTCGATGAGTTGCCGTTCATCAGGTGTAATATTGCCCTCGACATAGGCTGCAAGAGTTTGCAGGTCTGGACACGCGTCTCGCAACTGGTTACCTCGTGCATTAGAAAAAGGCACGGCAGAGTGGCTTTGAACACCAAGTCACCTGTCACCCGCATATACATCCCAAGGGCACGGATTCTGCCAGTTCATAATTAGGGCTAGGCCGAGCAAAATCAAGGCTCTTAATAGCTGGGCAGGTCGTTTGTGACGCCTCGTCAGCGGAACGGCTGATTATAGCACAGCGAGATTAGCATTCCTTGATAATGACGAGGATGGAATGTGAAGGATTGTCCAGCAGGTCCGCCAGACACTCCTGGATTGCGGCTTCCTGAAGATTGAATCTCGAGGCGAGCGTGGAGACGACGTTGTCGCGGAGCTTGCTCTGCACTCGATCGAGTTGCCTGGTGACGGTTGATGGATTGACGCCGAGAAGGCGGGCTATCTGGCTAACTTGCAGTTCCTCATCATAACGCAGCAAAAGCAACAATCGCTCGCGGTCGGTCAGGCGCCTGCAGGCGATTTTGAGCGACTCCTTGATCATTTCCTCATAACGCGCCGCCCTGACCACCGCCTCCATGTTTCTAACAGCGGCTGTTTCGGGCAATTCAGGGATGCTTTCTATGCGCTCCAACGTGTTGTATTTATTCTCGCGTTCATTTATCGCTCGATTGCAAACGATTACGCGAAGCCACGTCGCCAGTGAACTTCGGCCATGGTAAGAAGCGATCCGGCTGCGGCCCGAACGATCCGGCAGAAACATATCGACCAACACCCCGCTGGCTAGATCGTGCGCCGCATCTACGCTCCGGGAAAAAGAAAGCGCGGTGTCGTTCAGGTACTTCTGGTAAAGGGCCATGAACCGGTTCCAAGCCGCCCCGCCGTGTTTCGCGCAAGCGGCCGCGAGGTACAAATCGCCGATATGCAGATTATCGACAAAGCCGAGCGCCGCCGCCGCCGCCGCTCCCTTGCCCACATACTTCTCAACGATCGCAAGCAGGTGCGCGGCGAACTCTTCGACGCCGAGACCAAGGTCACCGTGATGAGCGTAGCCGTCGGTATAGGCCTTCGCAAACAAGTCATCAACGCGTGGCTGCGCATTGCGAGACATTTTCGCTCCTGCTTTAACAGAAAGCATGTAGCTGAACCTCTAATTGTTAATAGGTTTAAGCCAGACGACCGCCGCTTTTTCGAGTGAGTAAAAGAAGGGAACTTCGAACGGAAATCCGTAAACAACGGCCGGGGCGAAATCAAACAGAGTTCCCTTCCCTACTCAGACTCTTCAAGCTTATTGACGGATTTTGGCTAGGTCGAACTTAGGCGCAACGCCCGATGTGAGTGACGGATCAAGTCGAAAGGGCTATTAACTTCAAAATTGACGAGTTGCACTACGCGTTTAAAGGCGGACGCGATAATACGCTAGTGTCTCACCTGCTGTCAATAAAAAACAGTGTTGTCGGTTACGGTGCGTGTAAGCTTAAAAGCGCGGCTTGAGTAGGCTTTCACGGACGTGCAAAAGAACGAAGCATACCGCCGAGGGCAGCGGTCGGCTTTCAGCGGTCAGAGTGCGCGGCGAGTATTGGCGGTTGCGGATTGTCGATTTGCCGATTTGGAATTGCCAATTGCCGATCGCGAATTGTCGATCGCGGATTGACGCGGGAATTAGCGATTCAGTCAGGCAACCAGGGCAACGTAGGCGCCTAACCGTATTGGGAGATTATGGTTATCCGCCGGAATCGTATCGGGCTCGAGCGCCGCGTTCTCATTGACACCTCGATTCATCGAGGTCCGGAGTTTGGGCCGTTCCGTTCCCGCACCCTCCG
>JAHFUG010000056.1:19315-24504 GCA_023265195.1 Blastocatellia bacterium
GTTTATAGCAGGAATCGGCTGCGGCATTCGCCCTCCGTTAGGAGGGCCATGTCGATCTGTATTTTCACGCGAACAATAATGGCTGCTTCCATCTTAAAGAACATATGACCCTCCTACGGCGGGCGGAACATCCCACCACACCTGCTATAAACACTCTAGAGCCTTCTGTCGTCGCCAATGATCGGATCGGCCCTGAAATCTATCTCGATGCCGTTAGAGGACTCCGAGACAGTTCTCGCGTGTGTAGATGAGAGTCGGGCCGGGTAACCGGCTGT
The DNA here is from genome assembly GCA_023265195.1 of Blastocatellia bacterium. Classification (GTDB taxonomy): domain Bacteria; phylum Acidobacteriota; class Blastocatellia; order UBA7656; family UBA7656; genus QHVH01. The sequence goes on from JAHFUG010000056.1 coordinate 19,591, forward strand.
CCTACGGCGATGGCTGGCTACATTGAAACGTTTTGACCTGCCAACGCTTTAATAGGTGAAGGTGTACGAGCCACCTGCCCAAGACAGCGACAACATGAAAGGTAGGAGATCATTTGTGCTGTACATTTATCTTGAATAGGAGATTTTCAAATGCCTGATGAAAAACTTGAGCATGTAGCAGCGCGTTTGTCGGTTGCGGACATCAGCAGCGCAATTGCTTTTGGTCTGCAAAGAGCGATTGATGCGCGTGGCGAATCAATTCGCGACAGAATTCTCATCTATGGTGGAAGGCTTGAATTTAATATTCAAGTTCTCCCTCAAGGCGCCTCTGGCGTAGTCAAAGAGACGGCCAATATTGGCCAGGGTTAGACTATTGGTGTAACTCATGCCGTGCCAGTCGATGGCACGGCGTAACTCCAGCGGAGGAGATATAGTGTCAAGTACATCAATCCCCCAACCGCATCCGGTGGGTGAAACAGATCTTGAATGTGGACACAAGGAAGCCCTTTTTTGCCCTAGCGCGCAACCGGATTGGGAGGGAGCGAAAGCATTTGGAGTTGTAACGGGAACAGTCACAGTACCGGCAGTATCTTACCTTGCTCAAGTACTGCCAATGTCGCAACAACTTGTTGAGTTAACTCGTCCCGTTAGCCCAGCAGAGGTTTTCCGCATAGCTGCTCCATGCGCCACTGACAGATGTCAGCATTTTGAAGATGGGCATTGCCAGCTTGTTTCCCGCACAATCGCGCACTTAGAACCAGTGACAGAAAAGCTTCCTCAATGCCTGATCAGAGTTTCATGCCGCTGGTGGAATGAACATGGAAAGGAAGCCTGTTACCGATGTCCACAAGTGGTAACTAATAGCTTTTCGCGGGATGAGAAAATAATTCTCGTGGCTACTCCGCAATCAAGGACACAGAGGGAAGGCACGGTTGAAAACCAAGAGACCATCACAGCAAAAGGGGAAACACCTGCCCGCAAGAACTCTCTCTTGATTCGGTACTGAAGATCTCTAGATCTCTCGATGCCGTTAGAGGTTTCCTACACGGTTTGCGCGTGTGTAGATGAGAGCAGCAAAGCGCTGCCCAGAATTGTCGGTGCTGATCACAAACTAAAACACACAAGGAGATAAATTTATGAGTAATCCGTGGCTTCCAACCTATTTAGGATCGTGGGAACAGTTATTAGATGTGCTATTTCACAATCCGTTTCTTGGCGGCGGCAAGCAAAGAGTCATACCGCTCAGCACTCACGCGGGAGCACTATCATTCGATGACGGTGTTGGCCCAGTTAACGAAGGACATCTTTGAGCATAAGTAAGCCCATTAGCGCCTGGATCTGAAGATCTAGCGCGGGGCTCCCAATCGACCCTGAATAGGAGGAATACGATGGAATGTGGATCATTCGTCCGTTACATTGAACCGCCACCACGCGTTGTTCCAGCGGCCGAAGCGCTGCCTCACCTCGGTGGCCTGACATTGACAATCTACCGCGGCGCATTGCCAGACGAAATCGAGCCCCATCCGGTGAGTTCGCTCAATGACGCATTCGACGAAGCCACGGCGCAAGAGATGTTGAAACGTGCCTTGGGAATGCAGAAGGTTCGCGACAGACTCGGCAGATGTCGGGTTACGCCGATCGGTGTGAGCCGCCGCGGGGAAACCGCCAAAGGTGAGCCCCGCACGTACATGGTCGTTGCATACGACTACACTGCGAACATGGCGGTGGAGATCAGCCTTGACGAGCATGGTGAGTTGCTCGGAATTAGTGACGAGCGCTATCAGCCTCCGCCCGTACAAAGCGAGATCGACCGGGCCATAGAGCTGGCACGCGCGGACGATCGCCTTGCGACCAAGGTGAGCGGGCTCGTGGCCATGGCAATCCCGTTCTCTGGTGTTAACGATGAGTTAGCCCACCAGCGCGTCATCGAGGTACTCTTTGGCTGTCGCACCGCCCGGCTTCCGAAGTATCGTGCCTGGGTGGATCTCGGGACGGAGAGCGTACTGCACGCGGGGGAAACGTGTGAATGCTGCAACCAGCGTGAGGAGGTGCGATCATGAGCGAGACAGGATTCGTCACTTGGCCCAATCCGGGCGTTCCTTTGTGGCAGTTCGGCTACACACTGGCCGACTCTCCCGACGCTGAGGGGGTGGTCATTACAAATGCATCCTTCCGGGGTCGAAAAGTACTGTACAAGGGCAGCCTGCCGTCGCTGCGCGTGCAGTACAACAGCATGTGCGGACCGTACAAAGACCCGCTCAACTACAACAATGCTCACGCAATCTCGGGCTCAAATCGAGTGAAGGTTTACACCGTCTGGAGCGAAGGCCTGTCGGGCGTCGCCGTAGAGGCTTTTCATACGATTGGCGCCTATAAGTTGACTGAACGGTGGACCTTCTGGGCCGACGGTCGCATCACACCGCGACTCTATAGCGCCGGGCTCCAGTGCAACATTGACCACCGCCACCACCCGTACTGGCGGCTCGACTTCGACGTCGAAGGCGCGCCAAACGACACCGTATTCGAGTACAACACGACTACCCCGGATCTCGGTTGGGGTCCAGGTTGGCACGTCAAGCACAATGAAAGCACGCGCGTGAAGAACCCAGCGACGAACCGCAGTTGGGCAGTGATGGACGTAAGCACGATGCGAGGCTACCACATTATCCCCGGCTCAAACGACGGCACTGCCGACGCGTTCGCCCCGCGAGATCTCTTCGTAATGTCCTACCATGCAGCGGAAGACAAACACGGTCAGCAGGGCAGCGCTTCCGATGACGGCCTCGCCGCTTACATCAACGGCGAAATCGTCGAGAAGTCCGACGTCGTGATCTGGTACTGCGCACATCTCGGTCACCATGCCGAGCCGGAGCACGCAGACGAATACCACGCATGCGGTCCCACCCTCATTCCATTCCGCTGGAACTGACTTTCGAAGGAGCGGCCTCTCAACGCCCAACTTCATGGTACAGCGCCGACGAGGCTTTTGCGTCGGCGCTGACCTTGAAACATCAGTCTTCGACAACGAAGCGTTGTCATATGAGCCTGCTGGCACGATGGACTGTAACAGTACCATCGGATATTGAGATGCTGCGAAGACAAAGACACTCTCGATCTTTCGTTAGAACTCTTGGCCTAGGCTCAATGATGGGACTGAAGATCCCTCGATGCCGTTAGAGGTTTCCGTGACGATTCTCGCGTGTGTGGATGGAGTCGCATCTCCCATTCACTGAGCGGCGCGCAAGCGGCCGCCGAATTTGATCGGATCCCTAAAGAGGTTCAGGCGAGACAGGCTCCAAAATCCACTCAGCTAAGGGAAGTTGAGACGGACAATGTCATCAGAGGTTGGTTCAATAGTCACTCTTGGAATCAATAGCCAACCTCATGACAGTTAACTTCCTATGGAGAAGACGCTGATACATCAAGTCAACTCCTGCAAGAAGGAACGAAGGGAAATAAATATGCGACGTTCTATCTGCGCTGCAAAACTAATCGTGATTGCCGCTTTGGTGCTCTGCTACTCGCGGAGCTACGCGGACGCCCAGGCGGTTCATGTCGGCTCAGACTTTCGGCGAGTGCACTCGAGTGCACCTTGAAGGCGCTCGAAGCAATGGGAAACGAGCAAAACTTCATCCATGCGGAGATCAAACCCGATGTTTCGCCATCAGTATCCTACGAGGGTAATCATCTCCGCGCACAATGGAGCTTCATCCCAATAGGATGGCGGCGATGGACCATCATCAACACAGAGGGGACGACACACACACTACACACACTCCCGTGTTGTGCCTGCATACGAATGTTCGTATAATCCGCACCGGTGAAGGCGACATACTTCGTTGGGACGGCTGCAAGGATCTAGCGGCATTTCCAGAGTTCGCGCGCCGGAGAGTTGGGTACGAGTTGTTTATGGTCCAAGTGGGGCGCGAGCCTTCGGATTTCAAGCCCCTGCCGAGCGTCGGACGCGGCGCCTTTGAGATCCGCGTGAAGGACGACGCGGGCGAGTTCCGGGTGATCTATGTGGCGAGAGTCGAGCGTTTGGTCTATGTGCTGCACGCCTTCCAGAAAAAGACACGGAGAACCCGGCAGGCTGACATCAAACTGGCGGCGAAGCGTTACAAAGCGATCGGAGATGAACTATGAAGAAGGCCACCACGCGTATCACCCGGGGCAGCAGAAATGTGTTCCTTGATCTGGGCTTTCCGCCACACGAGGCGGCGGTCATGCTGTTGCGCTGTCAGCTTGCCGAGGCGTTGCGACAATGGATGGCTCGCGAGGGCCTTACGCAAGCGCAGGCAGCGAAGCGTCTGGGCGTGGTGCAACCGCGAATCTCCGAAATCGTGCGCAACAAAGTGGACAAGCTCTCGCTCGACTACCTGGTCGGCCTTTGCACGAAGGCCGGCGTGTCGGTCGCAGTGAAGCTGGCGGCGTAGTCGCCTGGCTCCCGGCACAATGGAGCCCATCCAATGGGATGGCGGCGATTGGCGCACCCGTAAGATCGTTTGTGAGGCCAGACGCATCCCGCAATGGGATTCCCGCATCAATCAAAAGCAAATCTACGAACCACATTCTGGATCACCTACGATTCGGGTCGTGTCCTAATCTATGTTGCCCCGTACAACTGGCTAGTCCAAAGACTGACCCTGTGTGTCAGTAGTGCTGAGATACCTCCGCAATCCGTAACGCTCCAAAACAGCGCGCCGGCCCGATTCGTGAAGAAACGGGCCGGCGTAATATCCTGGATAATCCTGGATATTGATTGAATGCTTCAGGCAGGCGGACGGGTTGAGGCATTTCCCTTGCGCACCGGCCGCTTGTAATCGGAAGTCTTCTTCAGACCGATCTCCTGCAACTGAGTCGAGTCTTTTCCGAATTGCGCCCTCACCGGAACATCCCACAACACGTGCTATAAAC
>JAHFUG010000332.1 GCA_023265195.1 Blastocatellia bacterium
GTTCCGGCTGCGCCGCGGCCCGCTAATGGCGGCGGCATTCAAAGCACGTGCGTCCAGTTCCCCGAGAATCCGTTACGCAGGGGCAATGTGTTTCCCGGATAATCTTTTGATCGCTCGATAGACAGGATAGCTCAGCGCCAGCGCGGCCAGTGCGTATTTGGTGTTCCGCGGATCGGCCCTTATTGCGCCCACAAGAAACGCCACCGATCCAAACAATGCGATTCCAGTTGTCCACGGATATCCCCACGCGCGATGAGGCCGAGGCCGTTCCGGCTCCCGCCAGCGCAACACAAACAGCGACACGAACGACATCGTATAATTCGTGACGAAGAAAAAGGCCAGCACGGCCGTTACCTGTTCGAACGTTCCGCTGAGCACAAAAACAACGGCGACAGCGGCGCTAAGCAACAGCGAAACCGCAGGAGTGCCGCCGGCATTAACACTCGCCGCCCGGCGCCAGAACAGACCATCGCGGCTCATCGCGAACAAGACCCGAGAGGCCATCAAGTGATATGCGTTGACGCCGCTCAACATCGAGATGATTGTTATGGTTCTGAACACAGCGTCGCCGCGCGGTCCGAAAACCACCTGAGCGGCCTTTCCAAGAGCAAGGTCCTCCCCCGCGATGGCGGACAAAGGCAGTATGTACAGGATCGCGGCGTTGACCATCAAGTAAATTACAATTATGGCGGCGACGCCGCCAAACAGAGCGCGGGGAATGTTCTTTCCAGGGTCGCGCACTTCTTCCGAGAAGTAAATAGCGCCCGTCCATCCATCGTAGGTATAGACCACGGCCTGGAGGGCTATGATAATTGCAACGAAGAGCGCGATCCCGCTCGGCGCACCCTGATGCGTTGCGGTCGAAGGCTCGCCTCTGGAGCCTACGGCAAAGCACGCGGCTACGAGCGCGGTGAAGGCGAGGGTCTTAAGCAAACTGGTCACGTTTTGGACCCCGCTGCCCCATCGGATTCCCCGCCACTGAAGAAGCGCGAATAAGATGACTACAGTGAGCGCGATTGACACCCTAACCCCCGCTAGGGCTGGCAGAAGTCGTCCCGTATAATCACCTATGGTAATTGAGACGGCCGCAGTCGTGCCGCATGTCGAAATCCAATCACTCCATCCGACGATGAAGCCCGCGTAATCGCCGATCGCGTGGCGGGCGAAGACGTATTGTCCTCCCGACCGCGGAATCGTGGCGCCAAGCTCCGCGACCGAAATCGCGCCGAGCAGCGCATAGAGACCACCCGCCACCCAAACACCCATGAACAACCATATGTTGTTCAATTGAGCCGCGACCTCGCCCGGGGCGCGGAGAATCCCCGCCGCGATCGTGTTGCCGATAATGACTGCAAGCCCGAACCCGACGCCCAGGATACTAAGCAGCCGTCCCCGTTCAGATGGTTTAGTTGCGCCGCCCGCTATGGGTGATCCCTCCGCGGACGACTGTATCACACGGCCGCGGCAAAGTGGGTGAGATTGGCAAAAGGCTTCCTACTGGGACGGCGGCAACAAGACGCAAGCCACCGTGGCGGTTAGTCCAACAAATTCAGTTGGGCGGCTAGCGTCAATCAGCGAGGGAACAGCGGCGGCACATTGAAGTTTCCTCTCCAATATTGATAATACTCTACGCCCAAGGCTCTGATACTGTTTAGACTTGCGATAGCCGGAAGGAAAGGTATGCTGGGATTGATTAACTTGACGCAGGGGCGCTTCAGACGGCCGGCGTACGCCGCCTGCGTCGTAATGGCTGTTGCGGCTGGTTGCGAGACAATCTCGCCCCCGGCGTTGGCGAGCGCCTCGTTCACCGTCAGCAAGGAACCGAGTTGGGTTGTTCCTAACCAACCGGTCACCGAGGACCCGGCCGACATTCCCGGCGGGTTCTATTATCAGCTCATTGACCGCCAGATTAGAGTGCGAGAAAACACTCCCGAGGCGTTTACCCGCGTCGTCAAAAAAGTAACAACGGCCGCCGGACTCGATGACGTCTCGCAGGTCAGAATAGAATTCGAGCCGTCGTACCAAAAACTCATCTTTCATCACATTCAAGTTCACCGCGGCGGCGCAACGATCGATGCCTTGAAGCCCCGCGAAATCAAGATGATTCAACAAGAGGAGGAACTCGACGAGCACTTGTTCAACGGGACCGAAACGGCCGTAGTCATTCTGAACGACGTGCGCGTGGGTGACGTCATCGACTATGCGTATTCAATAACTGGAGACAATCCGGTGCTTGGAGGCCGCTTCGCCGACAATCTCCTGCTCGGCGCATCGCGGCCCGCTCAGAGGCTACTCTGCCGATTGATCTGGCCCAAAGGGCGCAGTCTTCACATGAAAACTCGGGGAGTTGACCTCCAGCCCGAGGTAACCGATAACGGAGCCGACGCCGCCTACCTCTGGCGTCGCGAGAAACTCCCGGCGATAGAATCCGAAGACGGCGCGCCCCAATGGTTTGAGCCGCTGCCGGTTTTGCAACTGAGCGAGTTCTCCGATTGGGAACAGGTCGCTCGATGGAATCTGGAACTGTTCAAGGTAGCCGAGCCGCTTTCCAGCGCCCTGGAGTCGCAGATCCGTAGCTGGAACAGCGAGCTCGCCACCAAAGAACAGCGGCTTTTTGCGGCTCTTCGATTCGTGCAGGACGAGATCAGATACATGGGTATCGAACTCGGGTCTTACTCGCATCGGCCCGCTCAACCTTCGGCTGTGTTCGCCCGCAGGTTCGGCGACTGCAAAGACAAGTCGCTTTTGTTGAGCGTGATGCTGCGGAAGCTCGGCGTAGACGCGCACCCCGCGCTCGTCAACACGAAAGCCCAAAACCAAATCGCCAATTGGCAGCCCTCTCCATTCTCGTTCGATCATTGCATAGTGAAAGGAGAGCTTGACGGGCGGGCGCTATGGCTGGATCCCACGATCACGCATCAACGAGGCGGGCTCGATCAGATTTCGAATCTGGACTATTCACTCGCTCTTGTCGTCCAGCAAGGCGCGCGCGGCTTAGAGATAATTCCGGCGGCGCCGCTCACCGAGGCAACGATTTTTGTAAACGAGACGTTCACAATCGCGGACAGTGCGCCGGCGTCGTTTCAAGTCGTCACGACCTATCGCGGAGCGGAAGCCGACTCGATCCGCGCCCGCATCGCGTCGGAATCGTTATCGGAAGTTAGCAGGGAATACATCAATTACTACTCGGATCCTTTCCCCGACATCGAAAGCGAAGGCCGTCCAACGATAAACGATGATCCGAATGCCAACATCCTGGTTGTGGCCGAGAATTACCGCATACCCCGATTCTGGAAAAATGGAAGCCGGTGGTTGTATCCCAGCCTGATCAACGCCGAGATACAAAAGCCGTCAATAAGCAGACGCTCGACGCCGCTCGCGGTGCACCATCCGGTCTTTTACAAACAGACCACGGAGATTCGAATGCCAGTGGAAAGAAACTGGCCTGACCGCTCGGGTTCCGTCAGCGATGAAGCCGTCCGATTCGAGTATTCCTGCGTGACAAGAAAGAGCGTACTCACGCTCGACTACAGCTTTCGTTCGTTGACTGACAGCGTGCCTCCGGAGCGCGTTGGCAAACACCTTGACACACTGGACCAAATCAGAAACGCGATGTGGTTCGAAGTAGAGCGATTGGGTTCGGGCAATCCGGCCCCAACCTCCGCAATCTCCGCGGCCGTTATCGGAGCGGTAGTGTTGGGTGGGCCGATAGTAGTCATCATAATTGTCGTTGTCCGCTCTCGCGCTACGAAGCGGCGAAACAAGCTACCGGGACACGTTGCGCGCAAACCGGGCGAATCACCGGAGACTGCGATTGAAATTGGACAAGACACTCCGATAACGGCTCACTTGCGCAAGCTGCAATGCGCTTGCGGATCTGCGCTTTTCGATCCGGCCAGTCCACCACAAGAAGAAGGATTTGCTTTTGACGGCAGGCGGCTGGTCGCCGTCCGCCTGAGTTGCGGCTCGTGCTCTCGGCATCGCGATTTGTACTTTCGTTGGGCCGGATGATGTCGAGGTCCGCGAAGATCGTTGAGTTCCGATTGCTTATTCGAGCTGATCGGCTTGATCCGTTAGCCACAGCCTTCAGGACCTTAGCCCAATTTGATCTTCTCTGGCGACCGGCCGCCGCCTTGAGGTACTTTACATGGGCTCAAGGAGAAAGCCGTTGAACCTCGACTACTTTCACCCCGCTACTCGGAACTGGTTCGCGAAGCACTTCGCCGAGCCGACCGAACCCCAAGAACGCGCCTGGCCCCTGATAAAACAAAGGCGGCACACTCTTATCGCCGCGCCCACCGGTTCAGGTAAAACTCTCTCGGCTTTTCTTTCCGCAATAGACGACCTCGTAAGGCAAGGACTGAACGGCGGCCTTGATGATATGACTCAGGTCGTCTACGTCTCGCCCCTAAAGGCGCTGAGCAACGACATCCAAAAGAACCTTCAGCAACCATTGGAAGGGATTAAGACGGAACTGGCGGAACTCGGTCTAGCCAACGTCGAGATTCGAACTCTCGTCCGCACGGGCGACACCAGCTCGGCCGACCGGGCCCGCATGATCAAGCGCCCGCCACACATCGTAGTCACCACGCCTGAGTCGCTCTACATTCTGCTGACGAGCGAGGGCGGCCGCCGAATGCTTGCAACCGCGCGCACGCTCATCGTGGACGAGATACACGCACTGGCGGGAAACAGGCGAGGCTCTCACCTGGCGCTATCGATGGAGCGGCTGGATGAGTTGGCCGGCGGCAACATGGTCCGCATAGGTCTTTCTGCTACTCAGCGGCCGATTGAAGAGGTTGCGAGATTTCTTGTCGGATCAAGATTGACCCCTCAGGACGACAATCCGGACTGTGCGATAATCGACACCGGTCACTCGCGCAAACTGGATCTGGCCCTGGAAGTTCCCGGCTCTCCTCTTGAAGCGGTCATATCAGGAGAAGTCTGGGAAGAGATATACGAGCGCGTCGCCAACCTGATTCTCGAACACCGCACGACGCTCGTCTTCGTCAACACCCGGCGAATGGCCGAGCGCGTATGCCGCCATTTAGGCGAACGCATAGGCGATGAAAACGTCACGTCTCATCACGGCAGTCTGTCCCGCGAGCGCAGGCTGCAGGCCGAACAGCGGCTCAAGTCGGGCGAGTTGCGCGCCCTGGTCGCCACGGCGTCGCTCGAGCTTGGAATTGATATCGGCGCGGTCGATCTGGTTTGCCAGCTTGGCTCGACTCGCGCGATCGCGGCGCTTTTGCAGCGCGTAGGCCGCAGCGGACATTCCATCGGCGGCTTCCCGAAAGGGCGCGTGTTCCCAACTACGCGAGATGAACTGGTCGAGTGCGCGGCTCTGTTTGATTCCGTTCGCCGAGGCGAGCTTGATCGTCTGTGCGTTCCCGAAAAACCGCTCGACGTGCTGGCTCAGCAGATAACCGCCGCCGTCGCCTGCGAAGAATGGACCGAAGACCGGCTGTTCGAGATGATTCGCCGCGCGTACCCTTATCGGAACTTGACGCGGGACGAGTTCGACTCGGTGGTCAAGATGCTGTCGGAAGGCTTCACGACGAGACGGGGACGGCGCGGAGCGTTGATTCATCACGATGGGATCAACCATAGATTGCGGGAGCGGCGCGGCTCGCGATTGACCGCGATCACCAACGGCGGCGCCATTCCGGACAACGCCGACTACGACGTGATACTCGAGCCGGGCGAGACCTTTATCGGTTCGGTGAACGAAGACTTCGCCATCGAGAGCATGCAAGGCGACATCTTTCAGCTTGGCAACGCGTCCTGGCGGATAACTCGGGTCGAGCGAGGCCGTGTCCGGGTCGAAGACGCGCACGGCCAGCCGCCTACGATTCCGTTCTGGCTCGGCGAAGCCAACTCCCGCACGATGGAGTTGTCGTCGTCGGTCTCGCGGCTGCGCCTGGAGGTCGCCGAGCGGCTCGGCGATAGCCGAGACGTTGAATCAATCGTCGCCAGCCCGGCGATTTCATGGCTCGTCGAAGAGGTTGGAGTCGCCCGGCCCGCCGCCGAACAAATCGCCGAGTATCTGGCGGCAGTCAAGGCGGCGCTCGGAGTAATGCCTTCGCAACAAACGATCGTCTTCGAACGGTTCTTCGATGAAAGCGGCGGAACTCAACTTGTTATCCACTCGCCGTTCGGAAGCCGGCTGAACCGCGCGTGGGGACTGGCGTTGAGAAAACGATTCTGCCGCAAATTCAACTTCGAACTGCAGGCCGCCGCCACCGAAGACTCGATCGTATTGTCGCTTGGCGCGACTCACAGTTTCCCGATTGAAGACGTGTTCGGTTATCTGCGATCGAGTTCAGTCCGCGACGTCTTGATCCAAGCGTTGCTTGCGGCGCCGATGTTCACCGTCCGCTGGCGTTGGGCCGCGAACCGCGCTCTGGCCGTGTTGCGCAGGCGCGGCGGCAAGAAAATCCCCGCTCAGTTACAGCGAATCGACGCCGAAGACTTGCTCGCGGTCGTGTTTCCCGATCAACTCGCTTGCGCTGAAAATCTCACCGGCGCCCGAGAGATCCCGGATCATCCGTTGGCGAAGCAAGCTATCCGTGATTGCCTTGAAGAGGCGATGGACATCGACAGCCTCGAAGCGCTTCTCGCCAGAATCGAACGAGGCGAAGTCACGCTGTTGGCCCGCGAAATGACCGAGCCGTCTCCGTTGGCGCAGGAGATACTCAATGCGCGGCCGTACGCCTTCCTTGACGACGCGCCGCTCGAGGAACGGAGAACTCAAGCGGTGATAAGCCGGCGCTGGACGAGCGCCGAGCAAGCGAGCGATCTGGGAACGCTGGATCAATCAGCTATCGATCGCGTCCGCGAGGAGTCCTGGCCCCTGGTCGAGAACGCCGATGAACTTCACGACGCGTTGATGCAGCTCGGTTACATAACCGAAGAAGAAATCAGGCTGGGCTCAGCGTTCGCCGCGCCTGATCTGAAATCGGCCGGATGGAACGGATATCTGGAACAGTTGATTGCGGGCCGCCGCGCGATGGCGATCGAAGTTGCCGGCAAGGCTCATCTATGGATTCCCGCCGAACGCGAGCCACAGGTGCGCGCGGCGTTCGCGGGTTCAAGCGAAGACTTGAGAGAGGTGCTGCGCGGAAGAATGGAAGCGATAGGCCCGGTGACCGCCGAAGGTCTCGCGGCTTCGGCCGGACTGGCGATTGCAGATGTCGATATAGTGCTTGCCGCGCTGGAAGGCGAGGGCTTCATTATGCGAGGCCGGTTCACGCCCGGCGCGGATAAAACCGAATGGTGCGTTCGCCGTCTGCTAGCGCGCATCCACGGTTACACGCTGAACCGGCTGCGCAAAGAGATCGAGCCGGTCTCGCCGGCTGATTTCATGCGGTTTCTGTTCGACTGGCAACGCATCACGCCTGACAATCACGCGGACGGCCAGGAAGGGCTCGCCGCCGTTCTCGAACAACTCGAAGGATTCGAAGCGCCTGCCGCCGCATGGGAAGGCGAAATTCTGCCGGCTCGAATGCCGGACTACGATCCTGCAGGGCTCGACGCGTTGTGTCTGTCCGGTCGTATCGTCTGGTGCAGGCTCACGCCGCCAAGGCCCGGGCCTGAACGTGGTCGGGCCGGCCCGATTAAGACGACGCCAATAACTCTCTTGCAAAGAAAGAGCGCGGCGCACTGGAACAAATGCTTTGCGGCCGCTAAGCCCGAAGAGATTAACCTGTCGGTATTGGCTGAACCGGTTCTGGACCACCTTAACAGCCACGGCGCGAGTTTCTTCAGCGATCTCGTCGAGGGAACGCGGCTGCTGGGCGCGCAGGTTGAAGACGCGCTGGGCGAGTTGGTCGCATGCGGATTGGTCACGGCTGACAGCTTCACTGGAATGCGCGCGCTGCTCACCCCCTCGAACAAACGGCCGTCGAGCACAACCGCCGGCCGAAGACGAAGCGCGCCTTTCGGGATGGAGCAAGCAGGCCGGTGGTCCCGGCTGAGAAGAGAACCGGTCAACGATATAGTAAGTCCAGTCAACGGGGCCTCGAACCAGAAAGCGTCCGGCAACGGCGCGGCTCCCTATGACGCCGACTCTATCGACACGATTGCGCGAACACTGCTGCGCCGATGGGGCGTAGTGTTCCGAAGGCTGCTGGATCGAGAAGGTCTTTCCGTGCCCTGGCGTGAGTTGATTCGCGTCTATCGCCGGCTCGAAGCTCGAGGCGAAATACGCGGCGGCCGATTTGTTGGCGGGCACTCAGGCGAGCAATACGCTTTGCCCGAAGCCGTTGGCATGTTGAGGAGCGTCAGGCGATCTGCCGCAACGGGATTGATGGTTTCGATCAGCGCCGCCGACCCTCTCAATCTAGTTGGGTTGATCACTCCAGGCGCCCGCGTCGCCTCGTCGGCGCCTAACCGAATCCTGTATCGCGACGGCGAAGCGATTGCCGTGTTGGAAGCGAAAGAGGTTCGATTCCTGATCGATCTCGATTCGGCTTTGGAATGGAAGGCAAGAACCGCGCTGGTGCAGCGAAATATTCCGCCGGAGTTGCGGGCGTACCTAGGCTACTCCGCATAGTTGATGGATCAGGAAGAACCCTGAATACCCGACGTGTGATCTTCTCACCGTAGCGACCTGCGTGGCTTCGGCATCCGCGAAA
>JAHFUG010000667.1 GCA_023265195.1 Blastocatellia bacterium
GGAATTCTCAGCCGGTCGTAATCTCCGTTTGGACCATAGAAGCGGATCACGAAATATCCATCTTCTTGCGCGTAAGTCGGCGCATCGAGACCGTGGTTGATCATAGCATCGCGCATGCGCACAAACCCGCTCCCACGCTGCTCCATCAGAGTTAACGCCGCGAGGGTTTGCGCAATGACCGGATTGCGTGAGCAGGGCCGGTAATTACCACGGCGTAGTTTTGCCAGGGTCAACGGCGAAGGCGGATAGCCCGGACTGGAGATCACTACGCGGTCGGAAAAGACCTGGACGAGAATCTTGCGGCTGGCGTCTTCGTAGTTACGATGCGCTACGGCATTAACAAGCGCCTCGCGCAGTGCCGGCTCCGGATATTCATCCAGCGTGATGTTGTTGATGCCGACGACGCGGGTCGGGTGAAACGTGTGCTTGTCGACAAAGGCGAGTACCTCGTCGATGGCGCCGAGTATGCCGGCATTCACCGTGAGCTGGCCGCGCGGCCTACCGGAGATTTTGGTGTCCGCGTAAGCATCGACAAGAATTTCGCATTGCGGATATTGATCGCCAGGTCTGCGTCCAAAAAGCAGCAAGCCCGCGGCTGTAGCGCAGTGCTCGTGCTCTTCATCCCTGCGCCAAAGCAACCCGCGCGCGTGCAATGCCTGCGAGACTGACTCATCTGAGAATTTCACCGCTGAACCGCCGACGATCTTCACAGCAAATTGTCCGAGCAGTGCTTCGTCGAGCGACCCCCTGTGGATTGCAGTTAGCGGTGTGGACTCGAACGCGGACGCGGCTTCGATTAGTTCTTTGCCGCCCTCGACCTCTGCGTTGGAAGGCTCGATCTGGAATTCCTCTTTCAGAGTTCGTGTCAGTGCTCGCAGAACTTCCGAACGCAGATCAAGCCGATCGACGAAGCGCTTGTAGGTGTGCTTGTTCTTCCGAATCTCATCAAAGAACGCCCGCGTTTCGGGCGACCGATCGCCGTCAACCGCGTTCGTTCCTTTCACAAAGATTATAGTTGGCGCATTGAGTTTCTGCGCCTGACGGTATTCGTGATGGGTCGCCGACAGGGCGCCGTCTCGCTTGCCATAGTCTTTGTGAATCAGGAGCAGGTAGATGTGGCAGCCTGCCAAACATTTCAGATAGGGCTTGCTTCGCCTTCGAGAGGGTGCGGGCTCGTATTCAAATAACACCGGCTCGCAATGCTGCATAAGGAAGGGATCAGTCGTAATGAGCGAGCTGATGGCTACCCGCTCATTTTCCAACTCCTTCTGAACGGAACTGATAAACACTCTGAGTTTGCTCATGTCGCACGCGCGGCATTGAGGATAGTCTGCGCCCCAACGTGATAATGCTCGACCTTCAGAATTGGCTCCCAGCCAAGCCGTGCGGGATCTTGAATCACGTGAATCCGCGGGTCCGAGTCGCAGTTGAAGACCGCATAAAGCCAGTAGTCTTCCTTCAGGCGCTCAGCAGTCTTGTATTCGTTTGTTGTGAGAGCAATCTCGCCGACGAAGGCTCGGCCCTTCACCTCGATGAATCTCACTTCGATGGCAGTCTCAGGGTCTTCGGGATGAGGCTTGCGCGAGATGAGATCAAATCCGCGATTCTCCTGTTCAACACTTGTTACTCTCCAGCCCCGAGCTTCCTCATAAGCAATGACCGCCTGGACCGCAATCCTTTCAATCTCGTCATCGCGGACCATCGGAGCAATGCCTGGCGATGTGCGCTCGGGGTGAGGCAGCACCCAAGCTCGGCCGTGATGATGAATGTCGGTTATTGCGCAGTTGCGTTCCTGCTGCAGCTCTTCTCGCCTGCTCTCGAGGCGGCCGTTCAACTCGTCCAGCTTGTCTTCAGTGGTCTTGATGTTCGCAGCCGTGAGCGGATTGTTGCCGCCTGATTGTTGCTGACCGATGAGATCTGCCATTCGAAGGTTTTGCCGATGGATAAGCTCATTGAGGCTGATCTCCAGGTGACGCGTGATGGTTTCGATTTCCTTTTCGCGTTGGGCCGCCACCTCCGCAAGGAAAGGCTGGAGTGCCCGCTCGATCAGAGCTTGTTCGACTTGTTCGCGGCCGGGAAGCGCGGAGCCATCCGGAACAGATGTGCCGGTTGGGGCCAGCGCAAGATCGAGAAAAATGGCCGGCTGGCGAACCGCCAACTGACTGTCGAGGCCGGCTTCAATCACGAAGAGCCGGCGATGAAGTTCATTTCCCCGGCCATCGTTGATCGCCGCGGAGAAGACATCCAATCGGGCGGCTTCATTGCGGTTGATGTCGAAGA
This sequence comes from Blastocatellia bacterium, assembly GCA_023265195.1. Classification (GTDB taxonomy): domain Bacteria; phylum Acidobacteriota; class Blastocatellia; order UBA7656; family UBA7656; genus QHVH01. The sequence continues at coordinate 2,281 of JAHFUG010000667.1, forward strand.
ACACGGCGCCACGTCTGAGGTCCGGGCTCACTCGCTCCATTGCGTCTTCACGCACCGACTCGAACAAAGGGTGACCGGGAGTGACCCATTCGAGAGTCGGGTCGTCGGTCAGCAACTTCTTGTCGAATACTATCTGTTTGTACTCGCGGCCGAGCTTGCCAAAGCGCGGCTCAAGTCTTTCGCCGATCGGCCAGAGCGTGCGCGGGATGCGGCCTATGCGATAGACGTGCTGGCCCCCGCGTACCTCTTTCGAATTCACGCCCGCAAGCGGCGCCGCATTGATGAAGAACCCTTCGATCACTTCCGGAACCAGCCGGCGTTCTCTCGCTTCCGCCGACCTCCCGACGATGGCCGAAAGATTCAACTCGCGCTTGGCCAGGCCTTCGAGCGTCGAGTACGCGATCCTGCGAAAGCGTTCGGTGTCAACTTGCTCGACGATGCGACTCTTGATCACTTCTTCCGTCAAGTTGTGCGCGTACATTTCCCTGAGCATTCGTTCGAGTTGATTGGAAGGAAATACATCGCCCAGGACATTGAATATCTTGCCCGTGCGCCTGGGGTCGAGGTCGTCTTCGATTGCGCTGAGGCGCTCGAAGAG
>JAHFUG010000668.1 GCA_023265195.1 Blastocatellia bacterium
GTTGAAGGAGTAAGTTATCTTGCTCAGGTCGGCGGTTCCCGACAGAAATGGACTGTTGGCTTTGCCTTCGAACGAAATCGCCAGCGACAGATCGCGGAGTTTCTCCTGATTCTTCGTTGCATCCGGTTTGTTGTAGACCGAAGCGCCGGCGTTAATAACCATCTTCATCGGATTCCAGATGTCTTGCTCGAACAGGAGCTTGAACACGGAATAGTCCGAGCCGTTGACGACTCGCTCATTTCCATAGGCGAAGGTGAGCAACGGACGTTTATTGAATTCACTGATAACGTTGTCTATCGCGGCTCTCAACGCCACGAGCGATTCGTTCGCGTCCTTCAGATCCATAACTACTTTTGTCTGAATGATCTCACGCGTCTTGGCGTCTATGACCCTGTCTCCGCGCTTGATCGGCTGGAAGACTTTGTTAAAGAGTTCGCATAGTATCCACTGCCGCACCTCGGCGATTCGCTCATCCCGTGTGCCCTTGACATTCACAAGTTGAGCCTTCAAGTCGGAGATCATTTGCTTCTCTATACTCTTCCGGAACGCATTGAATTCCAGTTCGTTGAAGGTAGCGCTTTCTGCTCTGGAGATGCTCCGCAAGCGTCTCTGCACGAGCGGCCTCACCTTCTCATCCCATACGTTCGCAAATTGCTCTGAGCGCACGCTCCGGTTCCCTATCAGCCGCACTCGAATCGACCACTCATTCAGTTGCTGCCTGGTGGCGCTCCCCAGCGGATCGTTCGGATTGCTCAGGTTAAAGTTCGCGGAAGCTCCGATGCGGTTGAAGAACTCGTTCTGCTTGTAGAATTCCGCCGTGTCGCCATCCTTCCCTCTCGCGAGAAGGAGTAACGCATACGGCGAAGTGCTCAGCGTCAGCGATGTCTTGTTGACCTGTTGTTCAACGGCGCCGTTCTCGATGGCGAATCCGAGAATGTTCGCGAAGCCCGGCTTTTGAACCGTCGAAGTCGATCCCGCCGCGCGGGCGGAAGCCCCGAGTTGCTTATCGGTTCGAGCCGTTTCAGCCATCAGCGGCGCTACTTTCAGCATGCGAATATCGGTGATCGCGTCGGCGATCGTATAAACAAGCAAATCAGTGATTTGGCCTGCGAGCTGGCTTTCGTCAGGATCCTTGGTGGGATCGCCGACGATAAGCGTGGCGGCCTCCTTTGCGAGATTTTGAATCTGCTGAGGAGCCCCCGGGTAGCAGTCCTTGGATTGAGAGTAAACATTCAGCGTTGAGGACAGAACAAGCAAAACTACTGAAATGCTCTTCGCGAAAGTCAGGTTTTTCATATAACGCACCTCATAAAGTTGTAATTGTTGAATGCCACTTTATAGTGACACTAAATTGTCAGAGTAGGCTGACGCCTATGGTTCCTGGATCTGATGGTGCTCGTGCTCGCTGAAGCGAAGGTTAATCGTCTCGATAGATTTCCCTATGCCTAAGAAAACTCATGCTAGCGATTCGCAGCCCCGTTGGATCCGACGTAACAGTTCAAGTGTAAGGCGTCCGCGTGGTCAGACCATTCTGACAACAACCGCCTGTTAAGCTCGCTCTAAAATGGCATTCAACATGGTATTGGTTCCGCGCATAGGTTGTGCAGGTAAAGCCAGATTGTCGCGCGGCCTGCGGATGCTACAGTTCATCCCTAATTCGCCGTCTTGCGCTTTTGCCTCGCACCCCAGAAAAATGAACGAATGATGTCCTTAACCTTCACTACGCCGGACGTAATAACGCCGTCGCATCGAGGCATCTCGTTTGTGCATGGTTGGCTCCAGTGTCACTGGGCCGCAATCACGTCCCACTTGAGGCTGAATTCGCCGCTTGGGTGATCTTTCAGGACAGTCGGGCCGTCAAAGCTGCCTCCTAGCGAACCCGAGATCTTGGACTTATACTTCGCGTCGTTTCCGGTTCCGGTTGGAAAGTCGCATCTTATATGGCCAAAATGGGTTTGGCCGACGCTCTTGGTGACCGAAAACATGAATGTCGGAGTCGCTCCTCCAGTGTTTGGCAATGATTCACCATCTACGGCTATGTCAACAAACGGGCCAACCCCAATCGGAGTAAAGACGATCGTGATGACTTCGCCTCCGTTGACCTCGAAATCAAAGTGGTTCTTTGGATCTGGTTGTCTCATTTGAATACCTCCATGACAATTTCAGGGACTGAGTCCTACTGAACGCGCTTTCGAGAGTTCGACCTCGACTCGCTCCGCCGTAAAGAATCAATCGAGCCTGTTCATACTCATAATGTCAGGAATGCGGAAACATCACGGGCTCATCCGCGAAAAAAACAAAAGGACGGCAGTGACATTGTTCGGCGTCTCCCAGTATCGCATTCCTAGGAGAAGAGTTTCCTCTCCCTGGAGTCTGGCCATTTCGGAGGAGCACAATTCAAATTCCAGGTTCAATCTCAGGCAAATCAGAGGTTGGGAAGAGGGATCCCCCCACTTCCGCTTATGAATTCACTCAAACTTGCCAAGTGAGGAGGAGCGGGGACAAATCCCTCTTCCCAACCTCTGATTTTTTATGTTTGGCGAGAAAACCGATTCCTTCCCGCCAAAAGCGCAGCCCAAATAGCCAAACGCTAGAGAGAAGAGTTTCTTCTCCGTCCAAATCACCCTACTTGTCGCTGGTTGTTCCGGCGTCGCCGCCATTCTTGCTTGATTTCTTCCGCAACAGGTTCTTTACTCCGAACAGAGACTCCAGCGTGTCTTGCCAGAACGGCGCGCCTACGCTTAACAACAGCGCCGTGATGAGCCATCCCACCAGACCCATGACGTCGCGTTTCACCTTGTCGGCTATGTCGTCGGTTGACCACCCATGCCACCACTGCTGGACGTCGGCCCAGTGGAGCCGGTCGAGTCCGAAGC
>JAHFUG010000057.1 GCA_023265195.1 Blastocatellia bacterium
AACAATTGCGGCCCCGCCTCTTTGTATTCGAACCTCTCGACCCAATGTTCCGAATGTTCGCGGAAGAACTGCTGAAAGGCCGCCAATAGCTTGGTCATGTCCAGGCTCCCGTTCCCTGTCACATACCACGACGTTTGATGGACGATCGTAGCCTGCGTACCCCAGGTCAACTCGCGCGGTATCACTTCTTGATAAATGCGATTGGCTATACGTATCTCGCCGTTTGTGGTGATCAGCCCCAGATCCCTCACGTAACTGATGTCATCCGGAGGCAGCGATTCGGGATCGCCCGCGCCGGACAAGACCGGCTCGATTACGCGGCGCACTCGCTCTTCGCGAAGCTTGTCGGCCAACTGATCGAGGTGCGTGTCCCGCCTCGCTATCAGTTCCTCTTTCGCCTGATGGATGACTTCAACCGTCACCGGCTTTGACCGATCGCGCCGTTCCTTTTTCTCAAAGCAGGCTTCGTAGGCCAGTGCGTTGACCAGCCAGGGTTGTCCCGCGGTCAACTCCCAAACGAGCGGAAAGACGCTGTCTTCGAAGAGCTGTCCCGTCTCCGCCGTGTGCTGCCGGTAAAGCTGCTCGACTTCCATCGGCGTGAAGTTGCCGAGCCGCAGCGATTTGGATTTTATGTTGAACGCGCTCCCACCTGTAATGATCTCCTTCGTGCTCGACGAATGGATGCGGTAGTCGCGCACGTCGCGCACGCCGCACAAGATCACGCTTTGCGGAAAGCCTCGCGGACGTCTGGTGTACCCGGCGCGCAATTGACGCAGCACCGAGATCAGCGTATCGCCTATCAGCGCATCCACCTCATCCAACATAAGCACAGCGGGTCGCGCGTCGGCTTGACTCCATCGGGTGAGCATTTCCAGCAGCGGGTCGCCGCTGCCTGACCGCTCCATGATCTCCTGCACGAGGTCATAAAGGCTCCGGTCGCCGACAGTGTCGCGAATCTGCCGCGAGACTTCATTGAGAATGGCGCGCATCGCCTCGCCGACGTTTTCGCGCATTGCTTGGGCGGCTTCGACGTTGGCATATACGGCGCGATACTCCCCCGTCCGATTCAACTCCTCAACAAGAGCGAGCAGGCATGATGTCTTGCCCGTCTGACGCGGCGCATGCAGCGCGAAGTATTTTTGCTGGGCGATGAGCGACAGCACTTCGTCCCCGTCAAGCCGCGCCAGTGGCGGCAGGTAGTAATGAATGTCCGGCTTGATTGGACCGGCTGTATTGAAGAACTTCATGAAGTCTCACCTGCCGAAGCCGCTGGGGCCCGCGACGTGCTCGTACGATCGCAGCCGTGGTCCATTCTCACATACCCCAAACGTGAATGGCATGGCCGGAATGAGTGGCGGCACGCTGAAAGATCTTCTCTTCCCACGTTCGCGCGGGGTTCCTGTCGAAGATCACAAGATGTCCTTCTCCTGCTCCACATCGATCCATGTATCCGGAGGTCTGCTCGAGCCCTTCGTTAACCAGCGCATCCGATCCGCCGCTACCCACCTTCAACTCGATCACAGCGCGCTGTACGCCCCCCGAATATGGCCACAGCACCAGCAGGTCGGTTCGTTTTCGCCCCAGCCCGTATTCGCGCTCGATCCTGCCGCCGCCATTCACTATTCGTTGTAGAAACGCTTGCATCAACAATTGCGGACCCGCCTCTTTGTATTCGAACCTCTCGACCCAATGTTCCGAATGTTCGCGGAAGAACTGCTGAAAGGCCGCCAATAGCTTGGTCATGTCCAGGCTTCCGTCAGCCGCTATGTACCAAACGACGCGCTGTGTGCTTTCCAAGCTCAGTTGTGTCACCGCGGTCAATTCGCGCGGAATGATCTCCCGGTAGATGGCGTTTGAGACTTCCAGGCCTTGTTGACCTCGCCGAATCAGACCCAGATCGATGACGTACTGAATCTCGTTCGATAGATCGGTATTGCCCTCGATGCCGGCCCCGGCGAGCATTGGCTCGATTACGCGCCGCACGCGTTCTTCACTCAGCTTGTCGGCCAACTGATCGAGGTGCGTGTCCCGCCTCGCTATCAGCTCCTCTTTCGCCTGATGGATGACTTCAACCGTCACCGGCCTTGACCGTTCTCGCATTTCCTTGCGCGCAAAACACGCTTGATAAGCCAGCGCGTTGACCAGCCACGGCTGTCCCGCGGTCAACTCCCAGACCAGTGGAAAGACGCCGTCTTCGAAGACCTGTCCCGTTTCGGCGGTGTGTTGCCGGTAAAGCCGCTCCACCTCTTCCGTCGTGAAGTTGCCGAGCCTCAATGACTCCGATTTGATGTTGAACGCGCTCCCACCTGTAACGATCTCCTTCGTGCGGGACGAATGAATTCGGTAGTCACGCACGTCGCGCACGCCGCACAAGATCACGCTTTGCGGAAAGCGGCCCGGCCGCTGATCGTAGCCAGCCCGCAACTGTCGCAGCACGGCGATGAGAGTGTCCCCGATGAGCGCATCAATCTCGTCAATCAGAAGCACGAGCGGCTTTGGACTGTGCTCGGCCCACACCGTCAAAAGACGGTTCAGCACTCCGTGTTCCCCGGCCTGGTTCTGCACTGCTTGTTGTTGCTCGAGCAGAAAGTCATCTTGCAAGCTTTGCTGCGCGCGACTCGCGATCTGGCCGATGATGGCGCGCAAGCCCGCCTCCACGTCTTCGCGCGCCGATTGGGCTAACTCCACATTGCAATAAACGCAGGCGTATCGTCCTTCACGGTTGAGATACTCCTGCAAGGCCAGCAGGCACGACGTCTTACCCGTTTGACGCGGCGCGTGCAGCACGAAGTATTTTTGTTGCGCTACGAACGACAGCACTTCGACCTTGTCGAGCCGCGACAGGGGCGGCAAGCAGTAATGAATGTCCGGCTTGATTGGACCGGCTGTATTGAAGAACTTCATGAAGTCTCACCTACCCAAGCAGCTGGGGTCCAGGACGCGCCCGTACGAGCGCAGCCGTGGTCCATTCTCACATACCCCAAAAGTGAATGGCGCGGCCTGAGTGAATAGCGGCGCGCTGAAAGATCTTCTCTTCCCACGTTCGCGCCCGGTTCCTGTCGAAGATCACAAGATGTCCTTCTCCTGCTCCGCAGCGATCCATGTATCCGGCCGTCTGCTCGATCCCTTCGTTAATCAGCGCCTCCGACCCGCCGCTGCCCACCTTCAACTCGATCACTACCCGCTGTACGCCCCCCGAATATGGCCACAGCACCAGCAGGTCGGTTCGTTTTCGCCCCAGCCCGTATTCTCGCTCGATCCTGCCGCCGCCATTCACTATTCGTTGTAGAAACGCTTGCAGCAACAATTGCGGCCCCGCCTCTTTGTATTCGAACCTCTCGACCCAATGTTCCGAATGTTCGCGGAAGAACTGCTGAAAGGCCGCCAATAGCTTGGTCATGTCCAGGCTTCCATCAGGCGCCTGATACCACGACGTTTGATGGACGATCGTAGCCTGCGTACCCCAGGTCAGCTCGCGCGGTATCACTTCCTGATAAATGCGATTGGCGATCCGTATCTGTCCGTTGGCCGTAATGAGGCCCAAATCTCTGACGTAGCTGATGTCATCCGGGGACAGCGACTCCGGGTCGCCTGCCGTGGCCAGGACCGGCTCGATTACGCGCCGCACGCGTTCTTCGCTCAGCTTGTCGGCCAACTGATCGAGGTGCGTGTCCCGTCTCGCGATCAGTTCCTCTTTCGCCTGCTGCACGATTTCCACCGTCACCGGCTTTGACCGATCGCGCCGGTCCTTTCTCTCAAAGCAGGCTTCGTAGGCCAGTGCGTTGACCAGCCAGGGTTGTCCCTCCGTCAACTCCCAAACGAGCGGAAAGACGCCGTCTTCGAAGACCTGTCCTGTCTCGGCGGTGTGCTGCCGGTAAAGCTGCTCGACTTCCCTCGGCGTGAAGTTGCCGAGCCGCAGCGATTTGGATTTTATGTTGAATGCGCTTCCCCCAGTGATGACTTCTTTCGTGCGGGACGAATGAATTCGGTAGTCGCGCACGTCGCGCACGCCGCACAGAATAACGTTATGCGGGAACCGGCCCGGCCGCTGATCGTAACCCGCACGCAACTGGCGGAGCACCGCGATGAGCGTGTCGCCTATGAGCGAATCAACCTCGTCGATCAACAGCACCAGCGGCTTTGCACTGTGCTCGGCCCACACCGTCAGGAGACGGTTCAGCACCCCATGTTCGCCGGCCTGACTCAGTACTGCTTGTTGTTGCTCGAGCAGAAAATCATCCCGCAAGCTCTGCTGGGCGCGGCTTGCAATCTGTCCGACAATTGCGCGCAAGCCCGCCTCCACGTCTTCGCGCGCCGATTGCGCCAATTCCACGTTGCAATAAACGCAGGCGTAACGCCCTTCGCGGTTGAGCCGCTCCTGCAGGGCAAGCAGGCAAGACGTTTTCCCCGTTTGCCGCGGCGCGTGGAGCACGAAGTATTTTTGCTGCTCGATGAGTGACAGCACTTCATCAGCGTCAAGGCGCGCCAGAGGCGGCAGGCAGTAATGAATTTCAGGTTTCATCGGGCCCGCCGTATTAAAAAACCTCATTGCATGTCCTCCGATTGACTCCGCCTGAAACCCATTAACAAGCGCCCCAAACTCTCACCAGGTCCAGAACCCGCATCATACCTCGCCGCCTCGCGCAACAAAAGCTCCACCACTGAAAGACCTGGACGTCTCACACGGAGAAACGCAGGCGGCGGACGGTAATTCAGACACGAGGTGGCTAACCCGTGGGCAGGGAGCTTAGACCATGCCGCCACGACAAGGATGGCCGATGGCGCACAGGTGAGGCGTTCCCGCAAATTGAGAGTAGCGAGGGACAACCAGACGGCCGGGAGCCGCGCCCTTAGAACCGAATCAACGGCTCCCATTCCTTCGAGCAGTTCGTGACCTTCGCGGTCATTACCGGCGTTGGGCTCCGGCTGCTTTTCTACGATCGAATATAACCAGGTCCGGATGTTCGCGGCAGAACGTCTGAGTGACGTGGCAATTCCAGCAAACCGGAGAATGCGTGGCCAGCACGCCGGGCAGCGCCTCGGGCCGCACTTGGTCCCATTGAATCGTAGCGCCGCCGGGGTTCATTAAGGAGGGCTTATGCGAGCGCCACTCGATATCTTCGAATCGCCGGCCGCAATAGACGCAACTTTTCCCCTTATAGAAGTCGCTCACGATTGTTCGTAGCATGCAGGCCTGTGGAGCAACCTCGATCTGGTCGAGGCACTCCTGCCCGCAGCCTTCGCGCTCAGGCCATCGCGAGCAGCTACTCAACCGCAGATCCGGCTTGCCAAGGCCTGCGGTGAGCACGGCATGCGCAACGTCAACCGAGACCGCCGCCGGCTTTCGAGTTTCAGGGCAGGTCACCAGCATTTTGCCGCGATACCTCAAGTACGCTCCCGCCGTCCACGGCACGACGTAATAGAGCAATAGGAACGCGGCAATCGCGATAATCAAGTATACGATCGGCGTCATTGTCATCACCTCCCGTCAAAGCGGAGTTCCACCCGCGCCGCAGGCTCCGTAAGACTCGTGAGCCTGGCCGTACTCGTCGCCGCCTCCAGCCGTCCTCCTCATAACTCTCGCTCCGTTGCGCAACCCCGCGCGTCACCGAAGCGAACTATATGAAGCCAGGAGCTTCATATAGTTCGCACGTTCGAACGCCGCGGGTTCCGCCACATGTCTTTGGCTCATGCTCCCAATCATCTGGCTGAGGGAGTTATATTCATGCTCGTCCATCCAATGCCTTATCTCGTAGAGAATATCTCCGATTCGGCCGGCGCCGTTCTTCAGAAGCTCGGAGGCCATCATCGCCACTTTGGCTCCGGCCATCAGCGCCTTGAGCGCGTCTTGATAGGTGTGCACGCCGCTTGTTATCGCGAAATCGACCGGCACGCGGCCGTGCAGTATGGCGACCCAGCGCAACGGCAACCTCAACTCATCGGAATCGCTGAGCACGAGGTGCGGCGACACCTCGAGTTTCTCCAGATCGAGATCGGGCTGGTAGAAACGATTGAACAAGACGAGAGCGCTCGCGCCGGCCTGCGCCAATCTACGCGCGATGCAGGCCGTGGAGCTGAAATAGGGACTGAGTTTCATTGCTATCGGTATAGAGACCAGGCGCGCGACGCTGCGCAGCGTGTCGATATACATAGCCTCGACCTCCGAGCTCGGAATGTCAGGATCGGTTGGAATGTAGTAGACGTTGAGCTCAAGGGCGTCCGCTCCCGCCTCTTCGATCAAGCACGCATAGTCGGTCCAGCCGCCGGATGAAACACCGTTAAGGCTGCCGATGACCGGTACGTTCACCGCCTCCTTGGCCCGCCTGATCAGGTTGACGTATTCATCCGCCCCGACGTCGTACGAGTGAACGTCGGGAAAGTAGTTGAGCGACTCCGCGTAACTCTCCGTCCCATGCGTCAGATAGTAATCTATATAGAAACTGTCCAGCGTGATTTGCTCTTCGAAGAGCGAGTACATAACCACAGCCCCTGCTCCGGCGTCCTCCAGACGCCGAATGCCGTCGAGAGTGTGAGACAGCGGCGATGACGATGGCACGATCGGGTTCTTAAGCTTGAGGCCCATGTACTCGGTGCTTAGATCCATAGCCAATCCTCCTGCTCACACGGCCGGAACTCCGGGCGCCATCCCGGCGAGTTGAGAGTAATAACGCCACTTGTCCAGCAACGCCTCCTGCGCCTCTTCCAGCAGCGCCTTCGCGGCGATCGGATCGCTCTGCCGCAAAATCCTATAGCGGCCTTCGGTGTAGATATAATCCGTGAGCGGCAATGACGGCTCCTTCGAATCCAACTGAAACGGATTCCGGCCGTCGCCCGCGGCGTTCGGGTCATAACGGTAGAGCGGCCAGCATCCGGAATCGACCGCGAGCTTCTGCTGGTTCATCCCTTTCGACATGTCGATCCCGTGAGCGATGCAGTGGCTGTAAGCGATGATGAGCGAAGGCCCCATATGAGCCTCGGCCTCGCGAAAGGCCTTGACGGTCTGGGTGTCGTCGGCGCCCATCGCAACTTGAGCCACATACACGTTGCGGTAGCGAATCGCGCCGATACCCAGATCTTTCTTCCCGGTTGACTTGCCGCCGGCGGCGAATTTAGCGACCGCCGCCAAAGGCGTCGCCTTGGAAGCCTGGCCCCCCGTGTTGGAATAGACTTCGGTGTCCAGTACAAGCACATTCACGTTCTGCCCGCTCGCAATGACATGATCGAGACCCCCGTATCCAATGTCGTAAGCCCAACCGTCGCCGCCAACCAGCCAGACGCTTTTTTTGACCAATGCTTCACACACGCTGAGCAAGTCACGAACTCGCGGCTCGTCATTCTGGGCCAGCCGAGCCTTGAGCGCCGCCACGCACTGGCGCTGAGCGATGACGCCCTCTTCCGTTGACTGATCTACGGTGAGCAGGCTGATAGTCAGCGCTTCGCCGATCAGATCAGTCAATTCGGAAACGAGTTGGATCGCGTATGCATTCTGTTGATCCAACGCTATCCGCATTCCCAGACCGAATTCCGCGTTGTCCTCAAAGAGAGAATTGCTCCAGGCCGGCCCCCGCCCTTCGCTGTTCAGCGCGTAGGGAGTGGTTGGAAGGTTTCCGCCGTAGATGCTGGAGCAGCCAGTCGCGTTCGCGATGATGGCTCGGTCGCCGAAAAGCTGGGTAAGCAGCCTGATGTACGGCGTCTCGCCGCAGCCGGCGCAGGCTCCGGAGAACTCGAACAGCGGCTGAAGCAACTGAACGTTCTTGACCGTGTTGTAACGCAATATATGCAGGTGGGGCGCGTCCGGAAGACCGGCAAAGAAGTTCCAATTCTCCCGTTCGCGTTCGCGAATCGGAAGCTGGTCTTGCATGTTTATGGCCTTCCGGGCCACCTGGCTCTTGTCTTTCGCCGGACACACCTCCACGCACAAACGGCAGCCGGTGCAGTCTTCAACGGCGACCTGAAGCGTGTAGAGTTGATCGCCAAGCTCGCGCCACTTCGCCGCCATATGCTTGAAGCCGCGGGGCGCGCCTTCGAGATCCTCCCGGCTGTAGACCTTCGCTCGGATTGTTGAATGCGGACACACCATCACGCACTTGCCGCATTGAATGCAAAGGTCCGGCTCCCAGACGGGCGCTTCCTTGGCGATGTTCCGCTTTTCCCACCGCGCCGTGCCCAATGGATAGGTTCCGTCAGGAGGAAACGCGCTCACCGGAAGCTCGTCGCCCCGGCCCGCGATTAGCGGTGCGGTCACGTCCCTGACGAAATCCGGAGCTTCAGCCGGAACCGCGGGAAGAAGACCAACTCTACTGCTGCTGCAGCCGGGTATCTTAACCTCGTGCAGGTGCGCAAGCGCGGCTTCGACGGCGGCGTAGTTCTGCCGGACGACCGGTTCGCCCCGCTTGCCGTACGTCTTCTTTATCGATTCCTTGATCCTGGCGATCGCCTCCACGCGTGGAAGCACCCCGCTTAGCGCGAAGAAGCACGTCTGCATGATCGTGTTGATCCGGACGCCCAGGCTCGCTCGTTTCGCCACTCCGTACGCGTCGATCACGTGAAGCTCGAGCTTCTTCGTTATGATCCGTTCTTGTATCGGGGCCGGCAGATGGTCCCATACTTCTTCGGCTGGATAAGGGCTGTTCAGCAGAAGCGTGGCCCCTTCGTCGGCCGCGGCGAGCACGTCATAACGCTCCAGAAAGTTGAACTGATGCACCGCCACGAAACTCGCGCGCCGGATCAAGTATGTGCTGTGAATCGGCCGCGGCCCGAATCTCAGATGAGAAACCGTGACGGCTCCGGCTTTCTTGGAGTCGTACACAAAATACCCCTGCGCGTAATTTGCGGTCTCCTCCCCGATGATCTTTATCGAGTTCTTGTTCGCGCTCACGGTGCCGTCCGCTCCAAGGCCCCAGAAGACGGCGCGAACCTGGTCCGCCGGCTCCGTGCTGAAGCCGGCATCGTAGGGAATGCTGGTGAAGGTGACGTCGTCTACGATGCCGACGCTGAAATGATTTTTCGGCGACGGCTTGCCAGCCTCGTCCAGCACCGCCTTGACCATTGCGGGAGTGAACTCTTTGGAGGCCAGTCCGTACCGGCCGCCGATCACCCGCGGGGCGTTGTGAAAAGGTGAAGCGCCGCTCATCACGCTCTCGCTGATGGCGGTGACGACGTCTTGATACAGCGGCTCCCCGACGCTGCCGGGCTCCTTGGTGCGGTCGAGCACGACTATCGTTCGCACCGTCGCAGGCAGAGCGGCGAGCAAGCGCTCGGACGAGAACGGCCGGTACAAACGCACCTTTACGAGGCCGGCCTTTTCTCCGCTGGCGGCGAGACTCTCCACGGTTTCCTCGGCCGTTTCACAGCCGGAGCCCATCAGCACAACGACGCGTTCCGCGTCAGCCGCGCCGAAGTAATCAAATAGCCGGTATTGACGCCCGGTGATGGCGGCGAACTTGTTCATCTCATCTTCGACGATGCCTGGAGTCTGGAGATAATAGGAATTCGCTCGCTCTCGCGATTGAAAGAACACGTCGGGATTCTGGGCGGTTCCCCGCATAACGGGATGATCCGGAGAGAGCGCCCGCGCCCGGTGGGCGCGCACCAACTCGCCGTCTATCATCGCTTTTATTTCGTCTTCGCTGAGCTTTTCGATCTTCATGATTTCGTGCGAAGTGCGAAACCCATCGAAGACGTGAAGAAAAGGCACTCTCGATCGGAGGGCGCCGGCTTGGGAGATCAATGCAAAGTCCATCGCTTCCTGAACGGAGTTCGCAAACAGCATAGCCCAGCCGGCGGTGCGGACCGCCATTACGTCGCTGTGATCGCCGAAAATTGAAAGCGCGTGCGTGGCCACCGAGCGCGCCGCGATATGAAACACCGTACTGGTCAGCTCGCCCGCGATCTTGAACAGATTTGGAAGCATCAGGAGAAGTCCCTGACTTGCGGTGAAAGTGGTTGTGAGCGATCCGGTTTGAAGCGCGCCATGTACGGCTCCGGCCGCGCCGGCTTCGGACTGCATTTCACGCACGATGGGAACCGCGCCCCAGATGTTCTTCTCTCCAACCACGGCCCAGGCGTCGATCAACTCGCCCATTGGGGAAGATGGCGTAATCGGATAGATCGCGGCGACTTCATTGGTCTTATGAGCGACATATGCGGCGGCTTCGTTCGCGTCTATGGTAACTTGTTGGTGGTTCATATCTTGTTAGAATGACGAGCCTCTTTCGCGTCCAACGACTCTGTCCCAACTGCTGCTTATGACTTCAAACGATGTGGAATTTCGCGCATAAACCAGAGTTCAATTCTCCGTTGGCAAATCATATGCCTGTCACATCGCGCGCCGATTCTATGTGCTCGAGCCGCTGGAAGCTTAGGGAGAACTACTAGCCAATGGCTTCGGGAAAGCCGCTGATTTGGGCTGACTGCGTAGCGCTGATCAGCGCAGATCAACGGCCCGAAGGCGGCGAGGTTAATCCGGAAGCCGACTCGGCGAGATCTCTGGGCGCCAATTTTCCGTAATTCCCGCCAAACGCCACTAGTGTGCGTGGCGGAAGTTTCTCTGCCACAAAAAGGTTCAAAAGGTCATAGAGATGAGAAGACATCCGGCGCATCACTGTTTGCCCTCCCGCGGTTCTTTATTTGTGATCTTTGCGCATCTTTGTTGGCTGATGGCTTATTCATGCCAAGCACCTCTAGACGTGTAACCATTTGACTGCTTGAATCGTGCTTTGCGGGGCTAACGGTGCAACTCAACGATAACGCCACGCAGGGGCGCGTTGGAATAAGCAAGGCTCTCGGTGCATCGAAGGCGCGGGAGGACGAGTCTTGAGCAGTTAATAATGAAACTTCACCGATGCCGACACAAATCGCGGCGGCGAAAACTGTATCGGAGTGAACTCGCTCTCCTTCGCGATTCGAAATACCCTGCCGCCGGCGTTCTCGACATTGAGTTGAATGCCTATCGAGTGGCGCTCTTTTCGAAATAGATCGACGCCCACAAAGAAGTTCGCGACGAGATGCGCGGGTAACCGCGCCTGAACCTCGCCGCCTTCGCTATTCGGAAGGGTGGCCGGCGCGCCGCTGCCATATTCAAACGCCGCGCCCGCCCAAAGCCCAGTCTTGTGCTCGCGCCAGGTGACGCCGGCCACCGCCGTGTGAATCTGGTCGAACGCCGCGGGCCCGCGCTCGCCCGGAGCAACATCTTCTATCGTGAATCCTCCCGAAACCGGGCCGGTCTGAAACGCCCGTTGAGCCGTGTAGTTGAAATACCCGGACACTCCCAGCCGCTTGATCTCGTTCAATTGCGCCGAGAATTCGATTCCATAAGCCTTGCCGCCGGCGAACGTCGTCGGCGCGAAGATCCGAACGTTGGCAAGTTCAGTTGTTTCGAATGAGTTCTTGTCCGACCGCGAGTAACCCGTTAGTCTGACAACTACCTTCTCCAGAATCGAGTGGCTCAACCCCGCTTCGAAATGATTGCTTCGGGAAATGCGCGGGGGCAGGCTTTCGAAGCCCAGCCGGGCGGACAACAGTAAATTCTCGATCGGCGGAGGCGAGAAGAAACGGTTGTAAGCGAAATGCAAAACCGTGCGGCCGCCGTTCAGCGCGTAAGCCAGGTTTATCCTCGGACTGAACGCGAAGCCGCTTGTCACGATGCTGTACTGGTCGTAGCGCACGCCGAGATTAGCCGTAAAGTTCTTGAACGGCTTCATCTGGTCCTGAACATAGAAGCTTGCTTGCCCGCCTGTTTTTCGCCCTCGAAAATCAAACGGTTCTACTTCGACGCCGTTCTCCCGTGGATAGAAGCTGAAGTCTTCACGGAGCCTCCACAGCGTTAAGTCCAATCCCGCTTTGATGGCGTGACGCGGATTGAAGAAAAGCGAGTAATCGCTCTTGAGCCCGGTTGATATGTCGTTGCGCAACCCGCCGGCCTGGATCGAAACACTATCGGACGTGGGTACAAGCCGGGCCCCCGCAAGCCGCTCGTAGACTGAGGTGGATATGGCGGATCGTGAATCGAACAGGTGCTCCCACGACAACACGGCTGTCTGCTCGCGGTTTCGTTGAAAGAAATCGCGGCCTCGCGACTCGTCTTCAGCCGCGTTCGGCAGCTCGAAGTTCGTACCGTCGCCCGTAAGAATCAGCTTGAAGAAGTCGTTAGCTGTTGGCCGGTAGTCGAACTGCACGAAGCTTCGCGACCCCTGCCCGCGGTCGTGCATTCGCGTGGGCTCCGGTGTATTCAAGAACCTGTCGCTCTGAAACGCCTGCCCGTATATGAACCAGCCGAAGCGCTGAGTATGGCCGCCGTAATCGAATGAGACGTTGCCGCGCAAATAGTCGCCTGCTCCAAGCGTGAGGCTTCCGTGATTGTTCGCGTCGAAGCCGGTACGAGTAACGATGTCGAGAATCCCTCCAAACCGATTACCGAATTCGGCGGGAAAGCCCCCGGTTATCACATTGACGGATTGAATGATGTCGGGTGAAAGCCCCGGCGTGAAGAGTTGATGCGGGTTGTCGAAGAATGAAACTCCGTTGATGAAGTTATTGAGCGAAAGCTCGTTCCCTCGCAGATGAACCAGATTGTCGTGGCTGCCGACCGCGCTTGCGACGAACGGCGTGATGATGTCGGTCAACTGAATCCGGCGGCTCGCCGGGAGAGCCGCTACTTGAGCGAGGCTGATGCTTGTCGCCGTGGCGGACTCGGTTTCGTCGAGGATCTTTGACTGGGCCTGAACCGTGAGCTGCTCCTTGACGGTGGCGAGGGGATCAAGTTCGATCAGGAGTTGTTCGGCCGCGCGTGGCGTCAGCGAAAACGCGACTCGCTCGGGATAGAACTTATCGGCCGAGACCGACAATTCGTATAAGCCTGGACTGAGACCCGCGAACGAGAAACGGCCGCCTGAATCCGTCGTGGTAGTCCGTTCGCTGGACGCCGCTTTACCTTCAAGCGTCACGGCAGCCGCTACCGGACGGCCTGAGCTTCGGTCGACGACCGTTCCATTTACACGTTGCTGAGCGGCGGCGGCGGAGCAGAGCAGCGGCAGCCACAGTATCAGCGCAACGCGGCGTGACGCCGCCGCGCATCTTCTGGAACAGGCTTCCCGGATGTCCATGTCGAGTCCTCCTTTATCTCTCGATCTCAACCGGCCAACGACCGCATAAGGCCGTTGATGGCCATGCGCGCGTCGATGCTCAGTTCAAGCCGCAGCCGGTGAATTAATGCCGCGAATAGAAAGGTGAACTTCGCGCGCGGTCAAAAGATGCTCGCGCCCTTGAACCGCCAATGATCTCGGCCGGGCGCATCGTCACGGCCCGGAGTTCCTTAGACAGAATCAGATCATGGAACTCCGAGCACTGCCGCGCAGGTGAGAACGCCGCCATATCGCAGCTAGCGACACGTCAACCGAATTATGTGGTTGAAGCGTCGAGTGCTATGTGCACAGCGAAGCGGCGCAGCGAAGCTGCATTTTGATGCTTAAGAGAGAGGCGGTGCGCGAGGGGAAGACTCAGCCGGTAGAATTGTGGCCCGGTAGCCAATCAATTGCTCGCGGCTAATCCTTGCCGGAACGGAAATGATAATTTGATGAGCGGCGGCCCGACGCTGGGCGCGCAGCATCAGGTTGGATGAGCTTGATGTTACGCAACCTTGCGGGCACGGGGCCGACAACGCGGTTGAATCTATAATGTTCGGTTTGCCGTCAACCGATTGCCCTTCAACGCGAGAATGACGAGGACTACAGCAGCAATGGCCTTCATTAATACAACAAGCCATGCTGCAAACATCCGCGCTCTTCGCAGCGAGAGCGAATGGCGCGGACACCGACCCGATCAATAAGACGACCCATGCGCAAAGAGCGCAAAGGCGCGTTAGCCGGTTCGATCTCATCGGTTTCATGGTTGATCGAGCACCGTTTTACAACTTATTCGCTCGGGTGTCAACCTTACTGATCTGGGGAAATGGGGAATGCCAAGCCCCGCATTCCGATGATCATGCCGATTGGGGTTTGCCGAAATAGCCAACCGTCATTAGAACCGTTTTCCTGTATCGGATCGCCCTTGAGAAGGCGCCCGTCAATTCCATTGAAGGACGGGAATCAAGGACGCGCTCTTGGATCATCGACCGCCAGTCCTTCGTTCCGCGCGGCCAGGAGCAAGTCATTATCGGAGGTCACCAGCACAAGCGGAGGTACGCCCGTTGCCGGAATCCCTAGTTTTGAGCTTTGGGCGCAGATTATCAGAGCCGCCGCTAATTGGACGGCATCGTAGGCTCGGAGTTTGTGTTTTTCGGGCAGTCTCATTGCGCCTTGGACCAGTGAGTCGGTGATAGTAAGAACTTCGTATTGGTTCGCGAAGTCGTTACGAAACTCCGCAATGGCTTTTTGCGCGTCGTTCTGGGCCAACGGGTTCTTTGTGTCCCTCACCTTCTTCATTATGGCGGAGACGACCTCTACCGCGGTTATCGCCGCGATGAATATTTTGTGGCCCGATTTCGGATCGGTCACATGGTTAACCCATGTTGAACCAGTCTCAGCAACGTAGCGCTTCACAAGAGCGCTGGTATCAAAGAAATAGACGGCCAACCTATTAGCGCCGCTCCTCTACTATGATTTCCGACACGGGCTTGCCTTCCACTCTGATGAGAGTTCGGTTTTCGTAAGGTGTGAAATCACGTATGGGCTCATTGATCCGGCTCAGGTAGCCTAATTCGAACAGCCGCCTTTCAAGCTTGTCTTCAAGCACGCCGCGCAGCCGCTCCGTTGCAACTTGGCTGTCAGGTAAGATCTCCAGCGCTCTTCTGAACGCAGCTTCCGCATCGTCAAGCTTCTCGAGTATATGAAGCGCGAGACCCAGGCCAACCCAGGCTCCTGAAGAGTTCGGATCCAGCGCGACGGCCTCGCGGAATTCGAACTCACCTTCGCTCGCATGCTCCAGCGCTGGTTCTTTAGGACTGGACGCGCTCCAAAGACCCAACAGCGCCGAACCTATCCCCTGATGGGCGGCGGCCAAGAGAGGTTGATCAACCACGGCTCCCAAATTCTCCAGTGATCGCAGGAGGCTTTTGAACGCGTCTTTTGATTCCTCATATTGCTTGAGTTGTCCGTACACTACACCAAGCCCGTACAAAGCTGCAGAGCTATCCGCGCGAAGCTCCAGAGCTCTATTGTAGTCTTCGGCCGCCTCTTCCAACTTACCACTGTTGTAGTGCCCCAACGCCGTTTCGACGAGCACCTTCGCTTCCTCGTGGTGAGGCTCGCGTGTGAGCCTCGCGATTGTCCGATTCGGTTCGGGCAAACCACTTTCGTTTTGATACGAGGGCGGCGGCTGTTCCTGTATCTGAATCGAGGTGATGCGCTTGGGCATCGCCTCGTACAGGCAGGCAGTTTGGTCAATCACGGTCGCCATCGCGGCCATCATACCATAAGTCAGGTCCGTGCAATCGGCTCGAACAAGCGTAGGTGTCAAGCCGCCACATTCAGTCGTCACCGACCCTTCTAAACTAAATATGGCATCAACGAACGCAGCGGATTTGTGAAACTCACCCATTCAGGCGAGGATGTACAAGGGCGAGCACCTCGATGTGGGAAAAAGTTAGACGTCCCAGTCGTGGCCGAAGGCGCCCCGCTCGATGAAGTCGCTCAAAATCTCGAGGAGGCAATTGCTCTGCATCGGGAGGATGAGGACACTCGGATTGGAGAAGACTCCCAGCGCGGTAGCCATGTGAAATTGCTCCGCGTACTGGCTGACGGGTACAGCAAACTTAGCCCAGCGTTAGCTGCCTTGCGCGCAGGGCGGATTCGATAACCCCATTTCAAGCTTTCCGATAAGGCACGATCACATTGCTCAGCATCGGGAAGTGCTTCTTGTTCAAGGTCACCAACTGCGCGTGTTTCATCTCGGCGGTGGCGGCAACTAGCGCGTCCGGTAACTCGATCCTGTGACTCTTCGCGTAGTCCCGCCTAAATAGACCGCCCTTTACCGCAACCCCATTGTCGACAGGAACTACTTCGAAGGCACGAACAAAACTATCCAATGCAATTCGCTCCGGTCCTTCTCGAACGCCCGCATACAACTCGGCGACGTTGACCGCGGAGATCAACATCTGCTCGATCAGATTCTCCGGATAAGAAACGGCCTCCGCCTGATCGCGCAAGTAGTCAATGAGCACATCGGTGTCAAACAGCAGCGGCATATGTTCGCAGTCCTGAGGCTTTTGTTAAAACCTGTTCCACTCACTACGGAGATCATTAAGAGTTGGTAGATCGGGCCGGTCTCTCCAAATTCCCCTCGCCTTTTGCATAAATGCTTTGAGCACGCCACGCAGCCGATCCGTTGCAACCTGGCTATCGGGATCGATCTCCAGCGCTCTTCTGAACGCCGCTTCCGCATCGTCAAGCTTCTCGAGTATATGAAGCGCGAGACCCAGGCCAACCCAGGCTCCTGAAGAGTTCGGATCCAGCGCGACGGCCTGGCGAAATTCAAGTTCACTCTCACTCGCGAGATCACGCGGCCGCTCCCGCGGACCGGACGTGCGCAAAAGTCCCAAGAGCGCCGCGCCTATTCCCTGATGGGCGCCGGCCAACAGAGTTGGATCTAACAAGCCGCCCGAATTTTCAACCAACCGCGCGAAGGCTGCTCTTGACTCCTCATATCGCTCGAGATCACCGAACACTACCGCAAGATTGTACAAAAGGACCGCGTCGTCCGCGCTAATTTCCAATGCCCTACTGTAATACTCGACTGCCTCTTCCAACTCGCCATTATTGTAGGAAGCCAACCCTGCTTCGATTAACCGCTTAACGTCCTCTTGTTGAGGCTCGTGGGTGATCCTCGCGATTGTCACGTTAGGCTCGGGCGAGTTACTTTCGTTTTGATACGACGGCGGCGACTGTTCCTGTATCTGAATCGAGGTGATGTGCTTGGGCATCGCCTCGTACGGGCAGGCAGTTTGGTCAATCACGGTAGGCATCGCCGCCATCATAGCATAAGTCACGTCTGGGAAATCGGCGCAAACAAGGGAAGGTTTCAAGCTACTGCGCCTGTTTCATCTCGGCAGTTACGCCCAAGGCTGAATGTGCGATGGCAATATAGCCGATGCATCGAACTTCTTTCGAGTCCCATCGCCGCCGTCAGCGGCGTTGCTTCACTCTCAGCGATCAGGTGGCCAAAGTTCATTCATTCCGTCGTGGCCTTCGCGATCTTCGAGGTTTAGATTTCCCCCCTTGCTAAACGAAAATTATCGCGATCGATCCCGCCCCCATCACGACCACGGTAGCCCATCCAAGCCACTTGAGAACCGGCGGATTGACTCGATCGCCCATCACCGCGGGATCGCTGGATAGGAGCGTAACGATGGCGACAAGCGGAGGCGCGAGAACTCCGTTGACGACCGCCGCCAGAAACAACATTCTAACCGCGTTGACCCGAAAGAAATCGAGCGAAAGACCGAGTAAAACCGCGGCGGCAAGCACCGCGTAAAACTTCCGTGCGAGCCTCGGCCGGTCGTCGAGCGAGCCGCGCCAATGCATTGCCTCGGCGGC
Organism: Blastocatellia bacterium; assembly: GCA_023265195.1. Classification (GTDB taxonomy): domain Bacteria; phylum Acidobacteriota; class Blastocatellia; order UBA7656; family UBA7656; genus QHVH01. The sequence goes on from JAHFUG010000057.1 coordinate 17,529, forward strand.
GGCGTAGGCCGCCGATCCCGCCAGGACGGGCACTCCCAGCATTCCCGTGCCTACGATACCCACCGTGAAAAGCAGGTAAGCCAGCGGGCCCGCAAGAGGACGGAGCGCTTCGGCTGCGTCGCGGGCGGTCTCAATGTCGCGTTGTCCGCTCACGTAGAGAGTTGCGCCGGTCGTCAAAATGATGAAGTACATAACGACGCCGGCGAACGCCATACCCGTCAAAACATCGGCGCGGCATCGCCGAATCTCTTCATCGCTTGCTCCCTTTCTCGACTTCACCGTGCGGCGGCCCAGCGCTCGCTCCTCTTCTACCTCCTGCGCCGCTTGCCAGAAGAACAGGTACGGGGAGATCGTCGTTCCCAGAATGGCGACGAAGGTCGCCAGATAGTTCCTGGTCAACTCGATGTGAGGCACGAAAGTGGAGAACAGGACTTCGCCCCAGCGCGGACGAGCTAGAAACGCGGCGGCGACGTAGGCGAACAGCACAAGGGTCAGCCACTTGAACACCCTGGCTATGTAGCGATAGCGGGACCATATCATTAATACAACGATCAACCCCGCGAAAAGCGGGTTCCATATGAACGCGGGAACGTGCGTGATCATTTCCATCGCGGCGGCCATTCCGCCGAGATCCGCCCCTATGTTCACGGTGTTTGCGACGGCCAGGAGCGCGCACGCGGTCAGCAAGACCCACTTCGGATAACGCTGGCGTATCACTCCCGCCAATCCCATTCCCGAAACCATGCCTAAGCGCGCGCACATCAACTGGACGGCGGCCATCATCGGGAAGGAAAAAATGACGGTCCATAATTGGTGGAAACCGAACGACGCTCCCGTCACCGAATAAGTCGAGATGCCTGACGGGTCATCGTCGGCCGCGCCGGTAATGAGCCCTGGTCCCAAGCCCGCGAAGAAGCGGCGCACGCGCCTCGGCCTGTCGATGAGATTCTGTCTTATGGTTCGCCGTTCCGGCATTCCGGGGATAATACCAAAACCAACCGGGTAACCACAGATTCCCGCAAACGCGGAGAGAATTTTCCCTTTCGCACTCTCCCGCGGACCCGGCTAGAATCATGGAGCCACGCGGCGCGGCCGGTACGATACGCGAACCCGCGAGACAAGAGAAGACCGCGCGATGAAGCAGACTCGATTTTCGAAAAACCCGGGAGAGTCCGCGGCTGTCTCGATGCAACTTTCTATTCCATTATGAATCGCGACAAACTTTATTTGCTGGGGCTGCTGCTGGGCGCCGGGCTCTTGCTCTTTCTTGGGCGCAATCTGCTACAGCAGTCCGTCCTGGTGACTTGGGGGCTGACGTTTGGCGGAGCGACGGGAGTGATAGTCCTCGTCGCGGCGCTCTACCGGGTGAGGCTCGAGCTTCAAGCGAGCCGCGGCCTCCTCGCTCGCAAGGAAGCGGAGCTGAGCTTCGCGTTAGAGGTCCAGCGCGCGCTTTTTCCCCGCACCTTGCCGGAGAACGGCGGGCTCGAGTTTGCGGCCATATGCATACCAGCCCGCGGAATAAGCGGCGACTACTACGACGTTATTCAATTGCCGGGCGGGCGCCTGATATTCGCTATCGGCGACATAAGCGGCAAGGGGATTTCCGCGGCAATATTGATGGCCAATCTTCAAGCGGTGCTGCGCACGCTGATCGAAACATCTCAATCGCCCGTAGAAGTTTGTTCGAGGCTGAACCATCACTTTCATCAAGTGACCGACCCATCCAGGTTCGCAACGTTCTTTTACGCGGACTGGAATGTGCAAGACCGGCGGTTGACATACGTGAACGCCGGTCATCATTCTCCGGTGCTTATAGGCTCTTGCGGCGGACAGCGTTTGGAGTACGGAGGGCTGCCGCTGGGTATGTTCCAGGACAGCGAGTTTCAGGCGGGAGAAGTGGCGCTACAGCCCGGCGACTTGCTGGTGCTATACTCCGACGGCGTCACGGAAGCGGAGTCGCGGGACGGCGAAGAGTTCGGCGAGCCGAGGCTTGCAGCCCTAATCGAAGAGAGCCGAGGACGGCCGGTTAACGAGATTCAGGAGCGCGTCCTGGATGCGGTCCGGGAATGGTCGGGCGATGAGCCCGCCGACGATATGACTTTGTTGATCGTCAAAGCGGCGGAGGCGGCTCACAAAGAGGCCCCAGACGCGCAAAGGGTCGGCGATGTAGCAGCCTCGACCGCGGGGTAGTCGGCATTGGCGGTTTGGTTCTTAGGTCGAGACTGAACGCCGAGGATGTTTTTCCGGTTGTTTGTTTCCGTTTTGGCCGCTGAGGAAACACGATGAAGATATGCGGGCGCGGATTGCGGGATCACATAAAGCTGCTCTCGCCGCTGTTCGGTATTATTGCCGCGGTGTGGGCTCTTCGCCTCGTGCTGGACGCCGCGGGCGCTTCGCATGGGCTCATCACGGTATTCAGCGTCAGCATAGCCACGCCTCTCGCAATTCTGCTCGCGGTCTTGTTCATTCACATGCGGCGGTTTGGGAGTTTTCCGAACGTCGTTGCGTCGGTTGTCTTACTGGTGGTGTGGTCTCAGTTGCTCGTGATTCTTGCGATCTTTTTTTCCGTGATCACCGGCAAAGAAAATATTTTTACGGCGCCGGAGTACTCGATTCCTGGTGATGATCCGCATCACGTCCGGCACATACTCGGCCATCTTACTTTCGGCATCGGTGTGGCGGCGTTGTTCGGATCCGCGGTGGGGTGTTTGCTGCTCGGACTGCTGAGATTGCTGCTGCCGGCGCTCCCGCGAAAATGAAGTCCGGCAACGCGGGGCGTAGAATGGCGCGTGGCGTTATACAGGTCTCGAACAGTTGGAGGAAACCGTGAGCAAACCGATACGATTTGGAATTCAAGCCGCGCAGCAAAACACCGGCTGGCGGGAGCTTTGTGACGTCTGGAAGCTCATCGATGAGCTTGGTTTCGACACGGCCTGGAATTTCGATCATTTCTTTCCAATTCTGAGCGACCCAAGCGGTCCTTGTTTCGATGGATGGGTTTCGTTAGCGGCGCTTGCCGCGCGCACCACTCGGGTGCGCATCGGAACGCTGGTTAACGGGAACACCTATCGCAACCCGGCGGTGGTTGCGAAGATGGCGGCGACGCTCGATCACGCCAGCGGCGGCCGGTTCATACTGGGCTTGGGCGCGGGATGGTTCCAGCAAGAGCACGACGCCTATGGCATACCTTTTCACACCGTCGCGGAACGGATTCACCGGCTCGATGAATCTGCGGAAATTATCAAGCGGCTATTGACTCAAAAACAGGTGACGTTCGACGGGCGCTACTATCAAATCAAGGACGCCTACTGCGAGCCCAGTCCGGTGCAGACGCCTCGGCCCCCGATTATGATCGGCGGAGGCGGCGAGAAGCTCACGTTAAGGGTCGTCGCAAAACATGCCGACATCTGGAATACATTTGGCTCACCGGAAGTCTTCAAGCACAAACTGACCGTTCTTCGCGAGCACTGCGCGAATGTCGGCCGAAGCTTCGACGAGATCGAAATCTCGTGGGCGGGATTAATGGCGGTCACTGATTCCTGGAGCCAGAAAGAAGCGTTGGTGGGCGCTATGTCTCGAGCGTTCGGCCGTCCGCCTGAAGAGGTCGAGCAGGGACTGCTCGTCGGTTCAGTGGAGGAGATTCGTGGCCGCATTTCGCGGCTGCTGGAGGCCGGCGTCACGCACTTCATACCAATCGCCGCCGCTCCGTTCAATCATGGTTGGATCAGGCGATTCGCGGAAGAGGTAATCCCGGCGTTCAGAGGCTGATTTCCGCCGCGCACGGTTGCAGCCGGAACGTTGCGGGATTCGTCGACGCAATCCAAGCTGCAACAAACGCTGGAAACCAATCCTAGCCTGGAACCGAGAGAGAGTTCTTTCAGGCGAAAAGGTCTTCAATGTACGTAGCCGCATCCAGACGTCAACCGGCCTTTGACGAAGCTCTCCACGAGGCGAGCGGCGGCCCAATCACCGTCGAGGCGGCGCGTGTGTTGATTCGCGCGCGGGAAGGGCCCGAGTTGGATCAGCTAATGCTTATGGCCGGCGGCTTGCGAGACCGGTTCAAAGGAAGAATCATCAGCTACTCGAAGAAGGTCTTTATTCCACTCACGAACCTGTGCCGCGATTACTGTGGATACTGCACGTTTAGAAAAGACCCTGGGCAGCCGGGCGCCCACACGATGACTCCCGACGAGGTTCTCGCCGTAGCGGAAGCCGGAGCCCGGCTAGGTTGCAAGGAGGCGCTCTTCAGTCTTGGCGACCGGCCCGAAGCTGTCTTTCCGGAGATGCAAAAGACGCTGAGATCGCTCGGCCATGATACGACGATGTCTTACCTGACTCGGATGTGCGAGCGAGTGCTTAATGAGACAGGACTGTTGCCGCATGCCAACCCTGGACTAATGGCGCGCGCCGACGTCGAAAGGCTGAGGCCGTTCAGCCCGAGCATGGGGCTGATGCTTGAGAACGCGAGCGGCCGGTTTGCCGTGGCCGGCATGGCTCACGATAACGCGCCCGATAAGATCCCTTCTCTCAGGCTGCGCACAATAGCTGAAGCCGGCCGGCGGCGCGTACCCTTCACCACGGGTATACTCATCGGCATCGGCGAGACGCTCGATGAACGAGTCGATTCATTGGAAGCGATACGTCGGCTGCACGCGGAGCATGGTCACATTCAAGAAGTAATCATCCAGAACTTTCGCGCGAAGCCTAACATACCAATGCGCGATCATACCGAGCCTTCTATGTTCGATCACGCTCGAACGATCGCAATAGCGCGGCTTATGCTGCCGGAGGTTAATCTGCAGGCTCCGCCCAATCTCTCCGATGGCCGTTACCCTTTCTTGATTCAAGCGGGTATAAACGATTGGGGCGGCGTTTCGCCGCTGACGCCCGACTTCATTAACCCTGAAAAGCCCTGGCCACACATCGAACGGCTTGCGGAACGAACAGCCAAAGCAGGGTATGAACTGAGAGAGAGACTGAGCGTCTACCCGGAGTTTGCCGTCCGCGAGGGCTTTTTGGATGAGAACGTGGCGGCCCGCATTCGCGCCCTGACCGGCGATTTGGGCTATCCACAGATTACGCAGATGACACAGATAGGAAAAAGAGAAGAAGAGAAGAAAAAAGAAAAGGAAGGAATAGAGAGGAACGGACACGAACAACAAAAAGCAACGGAAGAAATAAGAGGAACGGACACGAGCAACAAAAGGCAACGGAAGAAATAAGAGGAACGGACACGAGCGACAAAAAGCAACGGAAGGAATAGAGGGGAACGGACACGAGCGACAAAAAGCAACGGTATCAGTGTAGGAAGCAACGGTATCAGAGTAGGAACGGAGAGAGGTGGCAATGAATTTAGGGAGTTTGGACGATCTGCGAAATCTGTGTCATCTGTGGACGAAGTCTGCTCAACAAGACTGTTCTTCGGGTCTGGATGCTCTCTTATCCACAATTGACGCTAGCGTCGCACGCATCCTGCGAGCCGCCATCGAAGGACGCGAGATCGATTACGACGACGGCCTCACTCTGGCGAAGACAACTGGAAGAGAGATCGACGCGCTGGTGTTGGCGGCGGATCTGGTGCGAAGCGAACGCGTGGGCGACGTAATCACCTACGTCGTCAATCGCAACGTCAACTTTACTAACGTGTGCTTCGTCGGCTGCCGCTTCTGCGCATTCAGCCGCGCGCCGCGTGAGGGGGATGCTTATTTTCTGCCGCTCGAGGAAATCGCGCATCGCTCGCGGGAGGCATGGGATCGTGGCGCGCGCGAAGTCTGCGTTCAGGGCGGTCTGCCCCGGGGCCTGGATCCTTTCTACTACCGAGACATTCTCAGAACCATAAGAAACGCAACGCCGGGCATGCACATTCACGCGTTTTCGCCGATGGAAATCGTCTATGGCGTCGAGTTGACCGGGATGCCGTTGCGCGATTATTTGGCGATGTTGAAAGACGCGGGGCTCGACACTTTGCCGGGAACCGCCGCCGAGATTCTCGACGATGCGGTCCGCCACGACATAGAGCGCATAAAGTTGAGCGTAGCCGAATGGGTTGACGTGATCACGGCGGCGCATGGCCTCGGAATCAGGACTACTTCGACGATGATGTACGGCCACGCCGAAACGGAGGAACACTGGGTGCGCCACTTGTTACTGCTTCGCGGCATTCAGAAGCGGACCGGCGGTTTCACCGAGTTCGTTCCTCTGGGGTTCGTTCATCAGAACACCCAGTTGTATAAATCGGGTGACGCGCGGCCTGGGCCCACTCGTGAAGAACACCTCAAGGTTCATGCGCTCGCGCGGCTGCTGCTGCAAGGCTGGATCGATAATATCCAGGTCTCGTGGGTAAAGATGTCCGCCGGGATGACTGGAGATTGCCTGCGCGCGGGAGCCAACGACTACGGCGGGACGTTGATGGACGAGAACATCTCGAGGCTGGCGGGGGCCACCTCGGGCCAATATCTTGCGCCGGGTGAGATTCGCAGGCGCATTCGTCAATTAAATAGGATTCCGGCCGAACGAAACACGGTTTACAGTTCGATCGCGGTGTTTGACGACGATGAGATACGTGAGACGCCGGAGCGGTTTCCGGATGCAGCCCCGCCGTTGGTCACGCTTAATCATTCTCAACCGGCGCGCATCCCGCCTATTCCGGCCGCCGATTGAAAGCGGGTGATGTGGTCTCAACTCCGTAGGAGTGACCTGTCTAGCAACCAGCCCACCTCATTGAGATCGCGGCGCGGTCGCCCTCCGCTAGGAGGACACTGGAGTTTGGCTGAGCAGCCGACAAGGCTGCGGATTTGGTGAGGTGAGAGTCCTCACGCCGTCAATTGCTCGATTCAGACGGCTAGCATATCTGACGTA
>JAHFUG010000333.1 GCA_023265195.1 Blastocatellia bacterium
CTTGTAGGTTGAGCTTGAACGATCCACCCACTGCCGTGGGTGGGATTCGGGAAAGGCAAGAAGGCCGCCCTCTCGTAGGTTGAGCTTGAACGATCCACCCACTGCCGTGGGTGGGATTTGGGAAAGGGAAGAAGGCCGCCATCTCGGTTGAGCTTGAACGATCCACCCACTGCCGGTGGGATTCGGGAAAGGCAAGAAGGCCGCCCTCTCGTAGGTTGAGCTTGAACGATCCACCCACTGCCGTGGGTGGGATTTGGAGAAAGGTCAGATCCCGCATTTTGAAGTAACGTTTTGAGGAAAGGAGCGATTTTATGAGAGGTCATCGAGGTCTGCTTGTAGTCTTAGCTGTTGTCGCTTTGTTTGGCGGCGCCAAGCCCGCGTTCTCACAGTCCACTGCGGCGCTGGCCCAACTCAACGGCTCCGTCCAGGACGAGAGAGGAGGCGCCATGGCCAAGGCCACGATTAATCTGCGCGAAATGGATACGAATCGTACGTACACGACGACCTCAACGGACGCCGGGCTATACGTGATTCCCAATGTTCCTCCTGGGCGTTATGAATTGAAGGTCGCGTTTACCGGCTTCGCGAATTTCACTCAAACGGGGATCGTACTTACCGTCGGTCAAACGGCCACGGTGAACGTAACGTTGAAGGTAGCAGGCGTCTCTGGTGAAATAACGGTGACCAGCGAGGCTCCGCCGATCGAGCCGACGCGAACCGAGATCAGCCAGGTTGTCGATAGGAGACAGATCGAGTCGCTGCCGATCAGCGGCCGCCTGTTCACCGATTTCGCGCTACTGACTCCGGGTGTGGCCACCGGGCGCACGAGCCTTCAATCCACGTTCACCGAATTCGAAGTCACCCGCGTCTCTTTCGGTGGAATGCGCGACCTCAGCAATATAGTCACGGTCGACGGCGCCGACAACATAAACACCGTGACCGCTTCGCAGCGAGCCACGCCTTCCCAGGAGGCGGTGTCCGAGTTTCGGGTGGTGAACAATAGTTTTGGAGCAGAGTACGGACGGGCTCTTGGAGGCATCGTCAACATCGTCACGAAGTCCGGCGGCAACGAAAAACACGGATCGGTTTATGACTACTTCCGCAACGACGCCACCGACGCGCGCTCGCTGTTGCAGCCATCCCCGCAAGCGAATACGCTGCGCCAAAACCAATTTGGCGTGACGTTCGGCGGACCCATCAAGAAGGACAAGACGTTCTTCTTTCTCAACTACGAAGGGCAGAGGCGCGAAGAATCGCCAAGCTACCCGGCGACTCTCGTGAGCAATCTGGGCGCGATCAACGCCGCTAAGGCGTTCATGGGACTCGAGCCGGAGAATCTCAACGTCTTGAAAACCGCCAACACCGACAACGGCATCATCAAAGTCGATCACCAGTTGAATGAAAGGCATCGCCTGTCGATACGTTACAACGTCGAAGACGCGCGTGACTTGAATCAACTGGTTGGCAATACGCTGGACGGCGGCGGCATCGGCGCGCCAAGCAGCGGCCACAACCTCTTTCTTCGAGATCAATCGCTGGTCGGCAGTCTTTCTTCGCAACTTGGACCCAATCTCGTCAACAGCGTCATGGCGCAGTGGGCGCGCCGGCGCTACACCTTCCCCGGCGTAACCGGCCAGCCTAACCTCGACATTCCGAATACGCTTCTGTTCGGGCACAACTTCGGCGTGTTCGATTTCATCGGCGAGACCCGCGAGCAAGCGTCGGACACGATGGCTCTGGTCAAAGGCTCTCACGTTTTGAATTTCGGAGGAGACATCAACTTCCTTCAGAATAAAGTTACCTGGCCAGGGTTCACGCCGATGCGCATCGTTCTGCCGGGGCTGAATTGCCTGACCGATTTCGCCAACTTCGTAAACAAGAACGGGTCTCATACGCCGCTGCCTCAAATCGGCGGCGAGTCGCCGTGCGTTCTTCCGCCGATTCTGCATGGCACGCCCATTGTCTTCTGGGGTTCTCCGCTGGGATCGGGCGGCGTCACCGAAGGCAGCCTTCCGGCGCGCATACCAACCGACTGGAAGAACGCCTACCTGCCCGAGATGACGGATGCGTTTAACGTTCATTTGAACCACTCCTATTACGGATTCTTCGCGCAGGATCAATGGAAGGTCAGTCCCAGGCTCACGTTGAATTACGGACTCCGATGGGATTTCGAAGGCGGCCTTTCGCGACATGTCGACCACGACCTCAACAATTTCGCGCCCAGGGTCGGCATTGCGTTTTCGCCCGATAGCAAGACGGTCATTCGAGCCGGAGGCGGGGTCTTCTTCGACCGTTACAATCTCTCATTCTTTTTCGTGACCTCTCCACAGAGACCGCCGTCGCTGGTGATAGATTTATTCAACGGCCAGCCGGTAACAGTGCCGGGCCCGCGAAGAGGCGCCGGCAGCGCGGGCTACACGTTGAACCAGGAGCCCACCGTCATAACCGCGAGCGGCGTCTTCCTGGCTAATGCAGCCGCCGACGCGCGCACTTTGTTGTTGACCGGCCAGCTTCCGCCGAACTTCCTTCTTCCTCCAAACGGCGCCGGGGGCAGGTTTCTGAACACGGTTGCCGTTGACGGAGTGGACCCGCACAGCCGCACTTCTTATTCTCAACAGGCGAGCGTCGAGATCGACCGCGAGCTCACAAGAGGACTGACGGTCAGCGCGGGTTATCTTTTCGTCTCCGCGCACAAGCTGGTGCGTCCCGAAAACCTGAACGTCTCTTGCGCGCCGCCGGCCGTTGCTAAGCGCGACAGCAACAACCTCGTTACCGGCTGCACGGGCCTGCCGACGCTTCCGGGCGGCAAGGACCTCTTCAGCGGACCTCAATACAACGCCGGTTTGATCTACTACACCGACAACAGCGGCAACTCAATTTTTCACGGATTGACCCTTCAAGCGACGCAAAAGGCGGGCAATTACTTCCGGCTGAACGCCAACTACACTTTCTCGAAGACGTTGGACGACGGCACCTTCACCACCTTCGTCAGCACGCCGCAGGATCTCTACAAGAGAGGACTGGAGCGGGCGAACTCGAATCAGGACATTCGGCAACGATTCATCGCGAACTTCGTCGCAACCGGACCGGAGAAGACGGTTGTCCGGAATTTCGAGGTGAGCGGGATCGTCACGGCGCAGTCGGGACGCCGCTTCACGATTTTCGCTGGCTTCGACGTAAACAACGACACGAATCCGGTGACGGATCGCGTCGGCCAGTCGGCCAGAAACTCTTATCTGGGAGACAAGCTGGTGTCAGTCGATCTTCGCCTGTCTCGTTTCTTCCGGATCAACGAGCGAGTGAAGATCACTGTATTCGCCGAGGGGTTCAATCTCTTCAATCGGGCGAACGTCGATGAGGTCTTCAGTGTTTACGGCGCGCCTGATTTCATCGGGGGTGTGCCTCGGCACTACAAGGATGGCGTTATCGATCCGGCCAATCCGGGATTCGGCAGTCCAAGAACCACATTCAATCCGCGGCAGTTTCAGTTCGCGGCGAAGCTCACTTTTTGAAGAGGAGAGGAACAAAGCCTTCCCCTTGGCTATGACGCTTGAGAAACAATGTACGGGCGGGCCGCCGTGCCCGCCCCTCTTTGAGATTCGAGATGCTCCGTCACATCGTCAAGATATCCTTTCAAGAAGAGGGGTGGCCACGGAGGGCCACCCCTACATTTTCCCCGAATGGGTTGGTGACTCTTTGACGTCCAGTGATCAAGCGGAGAGCAATCGCTCGTGACTACCGCCGCCTCATCCATTAGAACACGAGGCCGCTCGACGTGGATTCGTCTTGGCGCGGCCGCCACGGTGGGTATAACGATAGCCTTGGCGCCAACGCCGGCGGGCCTATCGAGGGCGGCTCAGCTTGTTCTGGCGATAACCGCGTTCACCGTCCTGTTGTGGATGCTTCAGGTCATGAATAACGGGGTAGCGTCGGTCCTGATGATGGCGCTCATGATCCCCGTTGGAATTCGCCCTCAGCTTGCGTTAAGCGGATTCTCCAGCCCGCAGTTCTGGATTTTGCTTTCGGTGCTCTTCTACGGCTTCGCGATGCAACGGACGGGACTGGCCGCGCGATTGTCTTATTACATACTCACGCTGTTTCCCGGAACCTACGCGGGGATTCTCTCGGCGTTCTTTGTGATAGGGCTGGTGCTCGCGTTGGGGATTCCCTCGATGACGGTTCGCACGGCCATTATGGCGCCTCTTGCGTGGGCGCTGGTTCGCTCGCTCGATCTTGCGCCTCGGAGCAAGAGCGCGGCGCTAATAATGCTCACCGCCGTTGAAATGGCTGTGGCCCCGGGCTGCGCGTTTCTCTATGGCTCGCTGTTCGGACCGGTGTTGGAATCGGTGTTTCAAACCAAGCATCTGGAGTTGAACTGGCTTGGGTACGCAAGGGTGATGACGTTCCCGACGTTGCTACTATGCGTTCTCTTGATCTGGGTCAACCAGTTGGTGTTGAAACCCGAGGCGCCCCTTCGTTCGTCGCCGGCTTTCGCCAGGGAAGGGCTCAAGGCCTTAGGCCCAATCAAACGAGCCGAGTTGATCACCGCTATCGTCGTGCTGGCGTCAATCGCTTACTGGGCGACGGATCGGCTTCATCATCTGCCGAGTTTCTTCGGTGGCATGCTTGCCCTGGCGATTTTCGCGCTGGCCGGGGTCGTTCGCGATGAAGACATTGCCGGGGGAGTCTCGTGGACGCTGCTTCTGTTTCTCGGCGGCATTCTCAGCCTTGGCAACGTGTTGCAAGAGTACAAGCTCACCGAGTGGCTTGCGGGTTTCTTCGTTCCAATAGTTCAGCACTTGACGTTCAGCACGGCGCTCTTTGTTGTGGTGATGGCTCTGGCGATGTTCGCATTGAGATTCCTCGATCCTTCCGGATTCATTGCAATCCCCGTGCTCTTCCTCCCGATTTCGGAGATCACCGGAGCCGCCGGAATTCCGCCGCTGGTGTTGGCGGCTCCGCTCGTAATAGGGGCGATTCCATTTTGGGCGTCTTATCAAAACATCTGGGTCGCGATGTGCGAAGGGATCACGGCGAATCAGGGGTTCAGCGCGGGTCAGCGGATTCGGCTGGCTAATGCGTATGCCGTGATCAGTTTAATCACTCTCTGCGCCGCCGTTGGATTTTGGAAACTCATCGGTGTGCTTTGAGAGCGAAACACTTTAAGCTCGAGGAATCGAAAACCACGAAGCTCACGAAGACCACGAAGCAAAGGGGGGTGTTGGGTGCATTGTTTGAGATCGGCGGCTAAACGCTGAGGGAACGACCGCTATGGTACACCTAGAGTAGCGCCGAAGTTTGGCCGTTTTAGTCCACCAACGAAGTTGGTGGATGGTTCATACCCAACCTAGAAAGAGGGAACGCAGCGCAAGCTCCCCAAAATCCCACCAACGAAGTTGGTGGATGGTTCATACCCAACCTACGAAGAGGGAGCACAGCGCAAGCTCCCCAAAATCCCACCAACGAAGTTGGTGGATGGTTCATACTCAACCTACGAAGAGGGGGCCCAGTGCGACCTCCCCCGAATCCCACCAACGAAGTTGGTGGATGGTTCATACTCAACCTACGAAGAGGGGGCCCCAGTGCGACTTCCCCCGAATCCCACCAACGAAGTTGGTGGCGCCCCTCCGTTAGGAGAGGGCCAGCGCTCCCAGGGAGCCGCGATCTCAATGAGGCGGGCTCGTTGCTACAGACAGGTCACTCCTACGGAGTTGAGAATGAGAATGGCCCAACTCCAGCGCGATCCTCTGGGGTGCGGCGCAGTCGCAAGCCGACAGCGTGCGTCACATCAAATTTTCTGAGCGCAATATAATGCGCTTGAACTTAATCGCAAGAGGTAATATATTGCGCCCTTAAAACGATCTTGAATCATCTTCGAGGGCTTCGCCGCGCAACGAGAATCCGTAGGCGGGGAGTAGCCGGGATGGAAATTGACCCTCGTGCTCCTACTTATGAATGAGTCTCGAAAGGAGACGCGACGATTATTCAACGGGAAACACTCAATGCTTGTAGAGCCGGTGGGCTGTTCGCGGCGTATGGCGGAGTTGATCTCCTTGCATCCGATCTCAACACTCCGCGCAATGCGTTCAATCCGCGGCGGCTCACGTTCGGAGTCAAGCTGAAGTCTTGATCCTGGCGTCGATGCGGACCAAAGGCGGCTTGTATGCTAGAGTGCGGGCTGCCCCTGGAGGAGTTTCAAGAGAGTCCGCCGACGCCGTACGAAGCGCCGGGAGGCTTGGTCATTGAGGAGGAACTGAATGCATCAGGTCTCCCGCGCTTGCGTATGAACCTAAGTTCAGAGTTCAGCCTTTAGGCTGCGGCACGCTGAAGCGTGAACTCTAAACGAGGCTGACAGAGCAATCAATGGCCGGCAACAAGAAAGAAAAAGCGCGCGCTTCATTCACCCTCAACGGCGAATCAGTGGAGGCCTCGTTCGCGCCGCATAAGACGCTGCTGGAAGTTCTGCGGGAAGACCTCGGATTGACTGGAACCAAGCACGGCTGTGAGCTTGGCGAGTGCGGAACCTGCACCGTGCTTGTTGACGGACGCGCCGTTCTTTCGTGTCTTGTGCTCGGACTCGATATCGAAGGCTGCTCCGTTGTCACCATTGAAGGCATGGCTGAAGGCCCTCGGCTTCATCCACTGCAGGAAACATTCGCCGACCTCGGAGCCGCGCAGTGCGGTTACTGCACCCCCGGGTTTCTGCTCGCCGCGAAAGAACTGTTGGAGCGCAATGCGAACCCGGCGCGTGAAGAAATCAAGGAAGCGCTTTCTGGAAATCTCTGCCGATGCACCGGCTATCTGAAAATCTTTGAAGCAGTGGAATTGGCCGCGGCCAGAATGCGAGGCGAAACCGCCGAGCCGGCGAAAGAAACGATCTTCGGCTATGAATAACGGAAACCACAATAACGGCGAGCCGCTCAAAGTTGTAGGCAAGCCTTTCCGCAAAGTGGACGCGCGAGCCAAATGCACGGGCCAGACCCTGTTCGCGGACGACGTCGTGCTGCCGCGAATGCTCTACGCCAAACTGCTGCGCAGTCACGTGCCGCACGCGCGAATCACACGCATAGACTCCAGCAAGGCGTTGAATCTTCCTGGCGTCGCCGCCGTCATCACTGGAGCGGATATCCCAATCCCTTACGGTATTCTGCCGGTCAGCCAGGACGAGCATACGCTGTGCATAGACAAGGTTCGTTTCATAGGCGACCCCGTCGCCGCCGTCGCCGCGATCGACGAAGACACCGCCTTCGACGCTCTTGACTCGATCGAGGTCGAATACGAGCCGCTCGACACCATCGGTTCGATCGAAGAAGCAATCGACAAAGCCGAGCCGCGGATTCACGAATACGGCGACCACGGCAATATTCACAAACAAGTCCATCTGGAATTCGGCGACGTCGAAGAAGGTTTCGCCGAAGCCGACTCGATTCGCGAGGATATTTTCTTTTACGAAGGCAACACGCATCTGCCAATGGAGCAGCACGCGGCCGTCGCGCGCTTCGACTCCGACGACAAACTCACCCTGTGGAGCTCGACTCAGACGCCGCATTACGTCCATCGCGCGCTGGCCAAGGTTCTCCAAACGCCCGCGAGCCACATTCGAGTCATCGCCACTCCCAACGGCGGCGGGTTCGGCGGCAAGAGCGATCCTTTCAATCACGAGATCGCGGTCTGCAAGCTGTCTCAGGTTACCGGCCGGCCGGTTAAGATAACGTTGACGCGAGAAGAAGTTTTTTATTGTCATCGCGGCCGCCATCCAGTCTTGATGAAGGTAAGAACCGGCGTCAAGAAAGACGGCGGAATCACCGCGATGGATTTTCAATCGTTTCTCGACGGCGGCGCATACGGCAGCTACGGCGTGGCTTCAACGTTCTACACCGGCGCGCTCCAGACCGTTACTTATGAAGTGCCGCGCTATCGGTTTCGCGGCCTCCGCGCTTTCACTAACAAGCCGCCGTGCGGACCCAAGCGAGGCCACGGCACGCCTCAACCGCGGTTCGCGCTCGAGGTTCAACTCGACAAGATCGCCGAAGAACTGGGTCTCGATCCCGCCGAGATGCGAAAACGTCATCTCGTTCCGCCCAATTCGCTCACCGCTAATTACCTGCGAGTCGGCAGCATGGGTTTGGGCGCATGCATCGATAAAGTCGTCGACGCGTCCGAGTGGAGAAGCAAGTTTCGCCAGTTGCCTCACGGCCGCGGAATCGGACTCGCTTGCGGATCGTATCTCTCGGGCGCGGGGTTGCCGATCTACTGGAATTCCATGCCGCATTCGGGAGTGCAGCTTCGCCTCGACCGGCAAGGCGGCGTGTGCGTCATGTGCGGCTCGACCGACATAGGACAGGGATCGGATTCGATACTGGCCTACATCGTAGCCGAGGTGCTCGGGATTGATCCCTTCGACATTCGCGTGGTGACCGCCGACACCGACCTGACTCCGGTCGATCTTGGAAGCTATTCCAGCCGGGTTACCCTGATGACAGGCAATGCCGCGTTGCAAGCCGCGGAACGAGCGCGCGAGCTGCTGACCATCGCGGTCGCGGAAAAGCTCAACACGCCTAT
>JAHFUG010000669.1 GCA_023265195.1 Blastocatellia bacterium
TCCAACTCCACTTTGACCTCTTCCTCTATTACCTGCCGCGCTTCTCCTTCCTCCGCTATGAACCGCGTCCGCAACGTCTCGTGCCGTCTCACGATCTCGTTCAGACTCTTCTCCAACGCCTCGATTTCGAGCGGCCCGTTGATTCGAACAACGCCGGGCACGTTGTAGTAGGGATTTCCCGGCTCGAGTTGATCCAGGAACCATAGCCGCTGCTGCGCGAACGATAGCGGCAACTCACCTTCTCGCGAGATTCGCTCTATCGCTCCCCTGTCCTCGCCTCCTCTCGCCTCTTCAACTTCGCGCGCCAGTCCGCCCACCGTCGGCTTCTCGAATAGAACCCGCAACGGCAGCTCTACTCCCATCCTCTTTCTTATCCGCGCCATTACCTGTGTCGCTATTAACGAGTGACCTCCTATCTCGAAAAAATTATCTTCAACTCCCACTCGCTCGGCTCCCAGTACTTCTCCCCATATTTGCGCGATCAACTCTTCGATCGGGGTTCGCGGCGCGGTAAACGCATCCCGCGGCGTTTGATCGAGAGATGGAGCCGGCAACGCGCGCCTGTCGATCTTTCCGTTGGGAGTCAACGGCATTCGAGCCAACTCGACGAAAGTCGAGGGCGCCATCTGCTCGGGAAGGTGTTGCGCAAGAAAGCGCCGCAGTTCGGCGGGCTTCGGCGCGGGCGGTTCATTGGCGACGATATACGCTACTAAGCGATCTCCGCCGGGCGCATCGCCACGAAGCAAGACTACGGCGTCAACGAGTGAGGGATGGCTTCTGAGAATCGTCTCGACTTCGCCGAGGTCAATTCGAATTCCGCGAAGCTTAACCTGCCGGTCGACGCGGCCAACGAAGTCTACGGCGCCGTCCGGCTGGTATCTCCCGAGATCGCCCGTTCGATAGAGACGAGCGCCGGGCTCGCTGGAGTACGGATCGGGAACAAACCGGGCGGCAGTCAATTCAGGCTGGAACAGGTAGCCGTTCGCAAGCCCATCTCCGCCGATGAACACCTGTCCGGGCGTCCCAACCGGCAGAAGCTGCATACGCGAATCAACAACGTATAAGCGAGTATTGTTAATGGGCCACCCAATCGGCGCGCCGCCGGTTTGCTCGCCCGCGGTCAAGTCTATCGCGGTTGAATCGGCCGAAACCTCGGAAGAACCGTACAGATTCAGCAACGTTCGCCCAGGCAGCAGAGTCCGGAAACGGTCAATCAACTCGAGCGGCATCGCTTCGCCGCTCGAGGTCCAACACCGTAGATTCGATAGCCGCCGCAATGTCTCCGATCCCTCTTCGAGCAGCGCTCGTAACAGCGACGGCACCAGAACTATGCGCGTGACCGCGGCCGCGATCAGGGTTTCCAAAAACTCTTGCGGGTTCTTCACCGTTTCGTCGCGCACGATCACCGAGGGCGTTCCGCGAAGCAATGGCCCGAAGGTCTCCCACACGGAATCGACGAAGTTGGTCGACGTCTTCAGCACCGAGACCTCGCCGGGGCCGAACGGGTAACGCTCCCACATCCACGCGAAACGATTGAGCGCTCCGCGATGTAACCCGACGACTCCGTTGGGTGTTCCGGTCGAGCCCGACGTAAAGATGATGTAAGCGGCGTCTTCAGGGTGAGCAACCGATTCTACGTTGTGCCCGGGTTCATCTCCCATAGCCGCCGTGTTGACATCGATCCACTCGAGAGAAGCTCCCTGACCGGTTAACTCGAATCGTTCAGGGCCGGCCGCAAGCACGACTTGAATCCGGGCGAACTGGATCATGTAACGGAGCCGTTCGACCGGATAACCGGGATCGAGAGGAACGTAGGCGGCGCCTGATTTGAGCGCGCCCAAAATCGCGGTGACCATCTCGGGCGAGCGCTCGATATGAATACCTACTCTAGCGTCCGGTCCTGCGCCTCGCTTCCGGAGATAATGCGCGACTCGGTTCGCGCGATTGTTCAACTCGGAATAGCCGACGTGGAGCAATCCGTCAATCAGCGCAACGGAGTCCGAGGTTCGCGCGGCTTGGTCCTCGAACAGTTGGTGAATCCCGCGGCTCCGCGGATATTCCGCCTTGGTGTCGTTCCAATCAACCAATAATTGCCGCTCTTCTTCCTCAGCCAACAGGCGTAACAGGCCGATTCTTCTCTCGGCGTTCGACGCCACGCCCTCGAGCAGTATTCGATAGTGGCTGAGCATCCTCTCCACCGAGCGCCGATCAAACAAATCCGTGCTGTACTCGAGCCAGCCTTCTACTCCTTGTCCCTCCTCTTCCAGGGACATCGTCATCTCGAATTTCGCGGTCTTTGTTTTTGGATTTATCGGCTCGAGCCGGGCGTCTCCGAGTTCGAGCTTTCCGATCGGAGCGTTCTGCAAGATGAACATCACTTGAAAGAGCGGGGTCCGGCTCAGATCGCGCGTGGGCGACAGCACCTCAACCAGCTTCTCAAAAGGCACGTCTTGATGGGCGTAAGCGCCAAGCGTAGCTTCCCTTATTCGGTTCAACATCTCCAGGAAACTCGGTTCGCCGCGCAGATCAGCCCTGATCACGAGCGTGTTGACGAAGAAACCGATCAGCCCTTCGGTCTCGTGACGCGTCCGGCCCGCAATGGGCGCTCCGACCGATATATCCTCCTGGCTCGAGTACCTGTGAAGCAGAACCTGAAAAACCGCCAACAATGCCATGTACAATGTGGCGCCCTCTTGGCGGCACAGCTTCCTCAGTCGGCCGATCAATTCCCCGTCAAGCCGCAGAGTCGCTTGATCTCCGCGCTGGCTAAGCGCCGCCGGACGAACATAGTCGGTAGGTAACTCCAAAGCGGCGGGCGCGTCTTGCAACTGGGCGGTCCAGTAGCCCAACTGCTTTTCCAGAACCG
>JAHFUG010000003.1:0-10109 GCA_023265195.1 Blastocatellia bacterium
AAGCGTTCAAAGCCCGGGGCGGCAAGCTGATCCTCTATCATGGATGGAGCGACGCCGCGCTTCCACCGGTTAACACGGTCAACTATTTTCAAAGCGTGGCGGCGAGGTTGGGCCAGCGTGAAGCCGCCTCATTCATCCGGCTCTATATGGTTCCCGGCATGCAACACTGTGCGGGCGGACCCGGCCCGAGCAGTTTTGGAGCAACCGTCACCGGCGCTCAATCGGATCCGGCGCACGATATGACCCTGGCGCTCGAACAGTGGGTCGAGCAAGGCGTCGCGCCAAATGAAATCATCGCTTCGAAACGTCAAGGTATTGACCCAAAGAGCGCCGCAATTCGAACACGCCCGCTCTGCCCTTACCCGCAAGTGGCTCACTACAAGGGAACCGGGAGCACTGACGACGCGGCTAATTTTGTTTGTGTGACGGAGAAGGGTGCGACCGATAAGAAGAAAGAATGATGTCGCGAGTATTGAACTGAACTGACAAGTCATCGAACTGACAAGTCATTGAACAACGGCCGCGCGTCCTGGCGGATCGAGAATCGGCTATCCCAGTGAGGCCACGAGGGGGTAACCTTGATTGAATCGGAGGATTGTTATGAATTATGCAAGCACGGACCCGCGTCAAGAGGCGAAACATCCTCAAGGAGAAACAGTATGAAGATTCACCGGCTTCTCATTGCGCTCACGATTTTAAATCTCGGGCTTTTGATCTTCCTGCTCTCTCAGATCCGCCGGGTTGAAGCCGTGGCGCCGTCGTCCAGTGACGCGGTCAGTCCGGCGCCGGTTCTTCGCGGCAGCTCGCTCGAGATCGTCGACGATCAGGGAAGAGTTCGAGCAAGCATAAAGATTCACGCGGGAGATCCAAACTTCAAGATGCCGAACGGCAAGACAGGGTATCCTGAAACAGTGATGTTTCGGTTGATCGATCCCAATGGGCGGCCTGAAGTGAAACTCGGAGCGTCGGTGCAAGGCGCGGCGCTTGGGTTAATTGGCGAGACCGACACGACACACGCGTTGTTGGAAGCGGAAGGCCCGAACGCTTTGTTGAAATTGACGAACAAGGACGGGCGGCAGCGGATAATCAAACCGTAGACGCTTACAACGGGTCTTGTGGAGGATCGGCTTACAGTAAGATAGAGGCGTCACAAACCATCTTGAGACGGCGGAGTTCCGTCTGTAAGGTTCAACCGTTTGGAGGCGATGATGAACTTCCCCATTTTCGTAGAAGCGGTCAACGGTCAATTCGCGGCGTCGCTCGTCGGCGCTCCAGGAGTACGAGTCGTGGGGCCGAATCGTACTCAGGTACTCACAAGCTTGAAAGCCGAGATTCAGCGCCGTGTGGCTCTGGGTGAGTTGGTGTCACTCGAAATTGAATCCGTCAGCGTCTCCAGCTTGGCTGGGAAATATGGCTCAGACCCAACTCTCCGCCAAATCTCGGATGAGGCGTATCGGCTTCGAGACGCCGACCGCGTCCAATGAATGCATTCGACACCGACATATTCTCGGAGATATTGCTGGACAACACGGCATATGCCTCACTGCTGTTATCGATTCCAGCGATCAACAGTCGATTCCGGTCGTAGTCCGCGAGGAAATTCTGCGTGGCCGCCTAAACGTCATCCGCCAGGCCGAAGCCGGCAAATCCAGAATTAGCGTCGACCTCGCTTACCAGTTCTTCGAGGAAACCTTCCGAGATCTGCGACGGCTTCAAATCCTTTCTTACACGAGTAGGGAGCATTATGGCTATTCACGTGTTAGAGGGCACTTGGGAAGAGATAGCCGAGCACGGCGGGGAGTTGTCGGGCAAGCGGGTCCGGCTCACAATCCTGGATGATCCTTGCGCTGAGAATGGTAATCCATTAGGTGGGGAAACGAAGAACCAAACTGGAGATTTGGCGCCGCTGATCGCAGCGATCGATAGTCGCCAACCATCTTCGGAGCCGCGCCGCAAGCGCAGCCCGTATAGTGAGGCGGTCGTTGAGAAATTCAGAAGGCAGGGGTTGAAGCTCCCGTGACACTGATTGACGCAGGCCCATTGATCGCGCTTATTGATAGAGGGCAGGGCGAGGTCCACGAGAAATGCGTGGCGGCTCAAAAGCTGGTTGTAAGGCCGATGTTCACAGCGTGGCCCTGCCTGGCTGAAGCAATGTATGTGCTCGGCGAACTAGGTGGTTTGAAAGGGCAAAAAGCGCTCTGGCTCTTCATTGAAACTGGGCGCTGGTTGTGCACTCCGCGGTAACAGATGAGGCTGCCCGGATGCGTTCCTTGATGGAAAAGTATCAGGACACGCCAATGGACCTCGCTGACGCATCACTCGTTGCCTTGGCGGAAGCGAGAGGACGGAACCGCATTTTCACTCTCGACAGCGATTTCTATGTGTACAGAATTAGGGATCGCGATCCGTTCGACGTATTTCCATCGCCGTTGGTTACGTGTTTGAGCAAAGCTTGGCTGGCCAGCCGCACTCCCTCTCGAATAGCTTCCGCAGTGATGCGACCATTCCATTCGCCGACGATAGTCTCCCAAGGCTTCCCGCTGGCCACCTGTTCCAGAACGTCCGAAACCAGAACGCGCGCACCTCGAAAAGTTGGCTTGCCGTGGCAGATTCCGGGATCGGTGACAGTGTGGCGGCCGATCAGTTGGGCTCTGTTCATTTCTCTCATGCTTGATTCTCCTTCAAGATTTCAAGGGACTGCCCGGCTGATCATGCAGGAAATCAGCGCGAACTAGCGGCGCCCAGCGGAAATAGTTCATCAGCCACAAAGATGCACAAGATCACAATACAGAACTTGTGGAATATGCGTCTGTCTTCTCATCTCCGTGACTTCTGAGCCTTTTTGTGGCTATGAAACTTCTGCCACGAACAACTAGTCGCCCAATGTCTAAGACCGTTGCAATTGATTTCGCTCTGCCTTACATTAGGGGCCTGCGCAGTTTGTGGCTCCGTGATATGAACTTGTGTGATTACCACGGAGCATCACGTCCCTATTAACGTCGAAAGATTGAAAGAGGAGAAACAACCATGAAGAAATTTCTTGCGATCGCTTTCGTCGCCGCTTTTGTTCTCGTGCTCCCGGCTCTATCCGTGCATCGCAGGGCCGCCGCCGAGACCGAGCCGTGCGATCCGGCTCCTAGCCAGCTCCTTTGGTGCAGAAAGCATGGCGGGACATTCATCGGATGCACCTGCGTAATTCCCTGAAGCCCGCGTAATTCGCTGAAGAAAGACCAACGGGCGGCGCCAATTGACGCCGCCCTCCACTTTCAAGTTCTATGGTCTACCGTACTACGCGGAAGAAAAACAAAAACACTTTCAAAGGAGATTTCCAATGCACGCAATTGTCGAGAAACTTGTCGGATTAATTGAACGATACGGCTGGGAGGAAGACTTCAAGCTCGCGATCAAGAACGCGCAATCGCACAATGTGCCGAGCATCAAGCACATCCAAACCCTCGATGATTATCTGAAATACATCAACGACCTCGTCACCTGGGCTCCCAGAGAACGCGGGGACACGCGCTTCATCTACGACAAGATCGTCGAGTTCTATTTCTTCCTCGACCAGGAGCCGGTCAAGAGTCTGCAGAGTCCAATCGAGCCGGGCAGAAAGCCAAAAGAGCTGACCCCGTTGTCTGAATGGATAGTTGAATACGCGCAGGCCTGGGGCAGTTACCTCGACACCATGAATTCAGCAAAAGACGTCGAGAGCTTCAGGACGGATCCGCTGTTCAATTGGGATGAATACATGCCGCCGCCGAGCGGATACTTCACCTTCAACCAGTTCTTCGCCCGCCACGTAAAGCCGGGTATGCGTCCGATCGCCGGGTTGGGTGACGACGGGGTGCTGGTGTCTCCGGCCGACTCCACTTTTGTAGGGTGGTGGCAGGTCAGTGAGAAGTCGAAGATATACGTCGAAGAGAACAAACTCGACATCAAGGGCATTCAATGGTCGATTCACCAACTGCTCGAGGGAAGCGACTACGCGAATTGCTTCAAAGGCGGGATATTCACCCATAGCTTTCTGAACACCTATGATTATCATCGCTGGCATACGCCGGTGCGGGGCAAGATTCTCGAGGCGCGCGTTATTCAGGGCCAGGCCTATTTGGACGTCAACGTTAAGCCGGCGATGGTGGACGGCAAGATCGTCAATGTCCTGAATGCGCTGGATGGAACCGGCTACCAGTTCGTGCAGACCAGAGGCATGGTCATCATCGACTCTCCAATTGGATTGGTGGCGTGTCTCCCGATGGGGATGGCCCAGGTTTCATCGGTGGTCATAACCGCCGAGGTGGGAGTAACGCTCCATAAAGGAGAAGAGCTAGGCTACTTCCAATTCGGCGGCTCCGACTTTGTGATTGTCTTCGAGCGGGCCAGCAACGTCCAACTAATCTCGCAAGTCAACGTACACGTTCAACAGGGAACGTGGATCGGCAACGCCTACCCTTATGGCAAGTGAATGAGCCGAATGGCAAGTGAATGAGCCGAGAGACTCAAAAGCGGTTCATTCGGGTTGAGGGAGTCTCTTCCGGTCACCAGGGGCTTATGAGCCTTTCTTCCGGCTATGAAACTTCCGACACGAACAACTAATAGTGTGGCTTGGCGGAAGTTTCGTACCAGATTAACCGCTGATTTACGCTGACTGCGTAACGCTGATCTGCGCTGATCAGCGGGCCGAAGACAGCGAAGATCAGCGGTTGATCGGGTGGCCGGATTCGGCCGCGCCTTTGCAGACGCCACTGTCCAATTGTTTCCGCCGAGCATCACCAGGCGCCGACACCCCTCCTTATAAGTTCCCGACAGGCGCATAGGTTCAAACAAGAGGACAGTAGGATTCATTCTCCGGCCGAGCAGCCGGATATAATCCCCGCGAGCCGCAACCGCGATATTGCGTCTTCATCGTATCCGAGATCACTGAGTATCTCGATTGTATGCTGACCCAATGTTGGAGCGGGCCGTTGAATACGGCCGGGTGTCTTATCGAAGTTGATGGCTACGCCCACCTGTCGTAGCGGTCCTATCGTTGAATGGTCAATAACTGGGTTCATCTCCATTGCCTCAACTTGCGGATCCAGAAAGAACTCGTGAAAGCTCTTGACTGGGGCGCAGGGCACGCCGCGTTCGACGAGCAACTCTTCCCACTCGGCGGTGGTCTTGCCGGTGAAGAGTGGTTGAAGCATCTCGATCAGTTCCTCTCTGTGCGAAACCCGTTTGGCGTTGGCGTCATATCTTGGATCAAGCGCCAATTCGCGCGCGCCGATCGCGTCACAGAGTATCTCCCAGAACTTGTTCGTAGGCGCCGCGACGAATATTTGATCGTCTTTGGTTTCAAAAAGGCGGTAAGGAAATATCCCCGTCGGTCCCTCTTCTTCAATCTCAAGCGCCTGGCAAAAGTAGTGCGCCTGGGCCGACATTATGCCCTGCAAGAGCGAAGTCTCGATCAATTGTCCTTCGCCGGTTCGCTCGCGGTGATAAAGCGCCGTGATGATTCCGGTCAGCGCGAGCATCGAGGCTTGATAGTCCGACACGGCGACGGAACAGATCGCGACCTTGCCGCTGAAGTTCGTATTCAGCTTCGCGGCGCCGCCCATCGTCTGCAACACCGGATCGTAAGCAGGCCGCCGAACATATGGCCCCTTCGAGCCAAAGGCCGTCGACGAGCAATAGACGAGCCTGGGATTGATATCGTTCAGGGACGCGTAATCGATACCGAGTCTCTTAGTGACTCCGGGCCGGTAATTCTCGACCACTACGTCGGACTGACGAACGAGTGCGTGGGCGATCCGGCGTCCTTCATCAGCCGATATGTCGATGGCGATGCTGCGCTTATTACGATTCCAACCAAGGAAGAAGCGGCTCTCACCGGCGAGAAAGGGACCCCAACCGCGTGAGAGGTCTCCGGTAAGGGGCTCGACCTTGATCACCTCCGCGCCCATGTCTCCCATTAGCATCGCGCTGTAGGAACCGTTAATGAAACTGCAGAAGTCGAGAACCTTGACGCCGACAAAGGGACCGCTGGGTTCAACTGGCTGGGATGTGCTGGTCATGCGTTTCAGGATGGAGATGAAATCAGATTTGACGCGGTACGTCCAGCGCAGGCTGCTGTTGCCAGGCCTTAAGTACCCGCGGTTCAAGACAATTCTTCCGCCCCAAGGGCCTTCGTCTTTCTTACGGCGGGGTTAAACTTCTTAGCCTTAACAGCCTGGTGAACGATTTTCTCACGCACAAAACCCATTGCTATGCAGTACTGACCGACGTAATAGAAGGCCCACACCAGATATGCTCCGTACGCGAACGGCCGCTTAAACTTGCCAATCGCGATCAGCGAGTCCGAGACCATGAAGAGCATGGCTCCTACTGCAATCGCCGGCGTCTTGAAGCCGGCGGTCAGCGAAGTCACGGCCATCGTGGTTATCACGACTATGTAAAGCACGACTGGCAGTGCGAGACTTCCGAAACCGGGCCAAAGCCATATCGTCAAAACCAAACCGGAGGCAATCACGAACGCCAGAAGTATTAGCCTGGCCGCGCCCAGCATAACGGGCCGCTTCAGGTTCAAAAGAAAAAGAGCGATGTACAAGAGATGCGCGATCAGAAACGATCCCAAACCGAAGGTAAACAGCTTCTCGGGGTCTATTCCGAGAAGCACGTCACCAAGAGACGAGAACAAAAGCGACGCGCCGAGCATCCTCCCCTCGCGATCCCTCAGCGTGCGGAAAACGATCATGGCGATCGCGGCTACGCAGGTTCCTTTGACGGCATAGCTCAAACCGTAAGGCTGCGCGCGCACGGTCATAAGGTAGACCAGGCTGGAAACAAACGAGATGAAGCGTAGTATTCGGTTGATCTTACCCAAATTCCCGGTCTTTCCTGGAATTGTTCTCGACATTCTAGCGAACTATCGCGTAGACATACTCGTCCACGGTAAGGCCATCTTTGATCGCGCCCTTTCGCATTACACCTTCCAATTGGTATCCAGCCTTCTCGAGGCATCGCATGGAGGCCGGGTTCCAGGCAAAGACGCCCGCGTATACGCGAAGCAAGCCAAACGTCGAGAAAGCATATTCTGTCATCGCGGCCACGGCCTCGGTTACGACGCCTCTGCCCCAATACTCTTCGCCGAGCCAGTAGCCTATCTCAGCGGAATGACGAAAGACGTCCTCTCTTAACCGTAGACCAATCGCGCCGCCGACGGCGCGCTCGACTTCGATGGCGAAGTCAGTAACCGGTGACGCGGAGCTTGCGGTGTTGATCCACTGTTCGGCGTCTCGCGTGGCGTACGGATGCGGAAATGCGTCGCGCAGATTGATCCATATCTTCCTATTATTCGCGTGGCGGACCAGGGACGGCGCGTCTCCTACCCGCCAATCTCGAATGGTGCTTTTTGTTAGCGCGATCTCCATAGATCAAGATTAAGGAGCGAGCTTATCAGAAACAGACGGACAAGTCTCCGGGCGGGCCCGCATTGGATTTGAACGGTCAGCGCCATAGGTTTGAACGTCCGAGCTTCGGAGGGAACAACACCGGCTAGGAATGGACGCGTAGGTCAGTCACGTTCCGCGCCTACGCGATTCAGTTCTCCGGCCCGCCTTCCGGACTGATAGTCGTAGCGAACCGGAGCCCGACTCCATCCGGTCCCGCGATGGAAAAGTCTCGAAGGCCGTAGTATCGGTCATCGATGGGTCTCAAAACCTCGGCGCCGAGCTTCTTGGATAGCGCCCAGTATTCATCGACGTTTGGAACCATGATTTGGAACCATGATTAGGATGTTGCCAACCGGGGACACCGGTGTTTCAGGCTTATCATTCACCTGTTCCAGGAATAGCAACGAATCGTCCCATTGCAATTCGACGAAATCACCGTCGTCTCGCGCGAGGGAGAAACCGTAATCGAGGTAGAACCGGCGTGACTTCTTCAAGTCCCGAACATACAACTCGAGGACGAGTTGCCCGGCTGTACCGGCAGGCCGCGTCATGTGTGATCGGATATCCAGGGAGCGCCGCGTCCGGCAAACCGCGCCGCCTGAAGCGCCAGAACCGGGGCGCCGGTTGCCTTTCTTTCCATCCTCCGGTTATTTCACATCATTGGGGCGGGGGGAGGAGTCGAGTAGAATCGCCGAAGCATTTCGTCGACGTCTTTTTTACCGATCGCCTCGAACACGACGCCTGGCTCGATGCTCATACCTTCCGCGAGCTTGAGCGCCGACTCGACGTTCAGTGTGTTCACGACCGACGACAGTATCTTCGACAGCAAGCCTTGATCGAAACCCGTTTGGCGGCAGAAATCGATCTGCCTCATCCCATTGGATCTTAGGTGCTCGCTCACAAGCTCCGAGAGAGGGCTGTGCCTAGTTACGTTGTTGGTCTTAGGCATACCACCATTTCCGTCGGATCCGTTTCGCCCTCTCTCCGTCGAGGGAGAGCCGAGCGATTGAGGGGAGAGTTTGGCTTCGGTGTTGGACATAGCGACAGTCTCCTTGGTTGAACCTGCGAAACGTGAGGTAGCATCGCGAGATGAGAAGCGTCCCCGCTCCTTATGGTTCTTACTTTTGGCCGCTAACCGGCCGTTCGACAAATGCACGCCGCCGCCTTATTCAGACCTCTTGCCTGCCAGCGAGAGATCCACGCGCTAGCGGCCTCCGCTTCCTCGAGCAAGGAAGGTAGCGAAGCTTGCTATTCCAACCATGCTCGATATCGTCCCAAGCTTCTTCACAAGATTCCCGTGAACGATTATCGTGTCGCCGGCGCGTAGATACCCATTGTCTTCGGCGCCTGCCTTGCCCTCGAGAATCTTCTTGACGTTAACGGTCAGGACCTGTGTTCTGCCGTCTTCGTATTGCCTCAGGATCGAAACGTTGGACTTGCTGCCGGTGTCGGTTATTCCCCCGGCCATCGTAATGGCGTCCAGTACTCGCAGGGGCCGCGTCATCACGATCACTCCGGGCGTTCTCACGTCGCCCAGCACTCCAATCTTCGCGCTGTTCGCTTCAACCAGAGAGAGGGTGACCTTTGGATCCTTGATGAATTCCGAGATCGAGTTTGCAAAGTGCTCCTGAAGCTGAACGATCGTCTTTCCGGCCACGGTTACGTTTCCCATTAGAGGGTAGTAGATTAGTCCGACGGGCGACACCACCGCCCTTTCCAATGAATCGTCGGGATGTTTTTCAACGTGAATCGCGAGCACGTCCCCGGCGCCGAGCCTGTACGACTCGTAGAAGCCCCGATAAACCGACTGGATCTGCTGTTGAATAGCCGCTTCGTCGGATGGCGACGTCGTTTCGGCGACGGTTCGCGCCCTGGTTTCGGCCGTGGAGTCGGCGGCCCGTGAAGGCTTTGGCTCCTGATTCGGCCAGGCCGCCCGCGCGTTAAGCGGGGAAGCGGGAACACAAGCCGCGATCAACAATGCGCAAGTTAAAGCGTGGGCGCCTCTCATTCTGAAGTCTCCAGGGAACCGGCGGGCAACGTACGATCGGCGTCAACGAGCGCCGCGCCCGAACAAAACAATTTTTATCGTCTCGAAGACGATGATTGCGTCCAGTAACAGCGACCGGTTCTTCACATAGTACAAATCATACTGAAGCTTCTGCATCGTGTCTTCGACCGACGCGCCGTACCGGTATCGAATCTGGGCCCATCCGGTCAGCCCCGGCTTTATCAAGTGGCGCTGCATGTAGTAGGGCAGCATCTCACCCAGTTGCTCGACGAACTCGGGCCGCTCGGGCCTCGGCCCGATAAAGTTCATGTCTCCGCGCAGCACATTGATGAACTGCGGTATCTCATCGAGCCTCAGCTTTCGGAGAATACGGCCTACGCGGGTCGCGCGCGGATCCGTCGTCTTGGCCCACACCGGTCCGGAGTCTTCCTCGGCTCCTTCCCGCATCGATCTGAACTTGACTATTCTGAACACCCGGCCGTTTTTCCCTACTCTCTTCTGTCTATAGAAAACCGGCCCGGGAGAATCCAGCTTTATGGCGATTGCGATCACGAGCATCATTGGAAGTGACGCAAGGAAACCAACGGCCGCCAGCGCTGCATTAACCACGCGCCTTGATCGCTCCGCTACGTCGCCGTGGACGCCTCCCCGCGAGAATATCAGCCAGGAGGGCC
>JAHFUG010000003.1:10209-48717 GCA_023265195.1 Blastocatellia bacterium
ATTCATAGGGGCCGATCACCTGCCGCTTAGCCAACCGCGGCGTTTGTTCTTGGAACCGTAATAGTAGGTCGCTTCTTCGTTGAATACTTCGGCGACGTTAAGTACGACTCCCACCCGTCTCTCTTTTGGAACGAGCTTGAGGGCGTCCGTAACCGCGCTATGATGAGTTCGGCATGCTCGAACCACCAGCACCGTTCCATCCGCCAATGAGGCCAGTCTCTGCGCATCGGCGAATTCCGTGATCGGCGGCGCGTCGATTATCACGAAATCGAAGAGAGACTCGATCTCATCCAGCACGCCTTCGACTCTTGACGACGTAAGCACGTCGCCCGCCGAAAGATTCGGCGCGTCCCCGATGCTTCGATCGGCTAGCACGTACATGCCGTGCGGCTTGATTCTCACTATCGAGTTGAGCACGGTGGACCGGCCTTCCACGACGCCCATCAGGCCGTGTGGCGATCTAAGGCCGAGCATTCGACAGATCGAAGGGCGCCGGAGATCCGCGTCGAGCAATAACACTCTCTTGCCCGACTGTTTGGCCATCACCCACGCTAGGTTGGCAGCCACGGTTGTCTTGCCCTCGCCTTCGAGAGCGCTCGTGATTAGCAGCGACTTACGCTTGTGTTTCGCCCCAAGATTGATCAGGCGAACGGCCAGCGTGTTGTACCGTTCTCTTGCCAGGTCTTCCCGCTCGATAAGCCCGGCGAGATGTTGATCGACCTTGAGGTCGCTAATGGAGAAGGATTGCAGCGGCTCTACGAACTCCGGCATGCCCCTGGAAAAATCGCCCACCCTCAAATTAGATCCGGCCGAGCTTGGACGGCTTTCCCCTCTGCTTGTCCGCGAACGATCTCGTTCGGCGCCGGTCTGCTCGGACAACAACTCCGCGTGCAGATTGAAATCACTGGCGGCGTTGGCGTCTACAGCGCCTCGAGGTTCGGCTGGGGACCGGTGTAGTTCATCGGTTATTCGTCCAGCTTTGACCAACGCTTTATAAACTCTTCCCATTGAATCCGTTCCCGTTCAGGCGGTCTTATGTCCTTGCCACGCGCGCGCGCGAAAAGAAGCGTTGAGAAGCGTCGGGCTGCGCACTAACTCGCGCCTCGCTCGATTCGACGCCGGGCCGCCCGGAGCCGGACGCGCTAAGGTCTCGCCTTATGTAGCGAACATTTGTCGGCGGCCGCGCGTCGCGGTTGGCCGCCACAGCCGCTTCTTCGTTCCGATGCGTTTGATTCGACGCCGAGTCCGAGAGATCAATCCGCCCCGTCAGTGGCGACGAAATATCCGCTGCGTCAAGGTCCAACAAGTCGACCACCTCGTGGATAATCGAGGGCGTGATTACTTTGCAGCCGCTGCTGAATCCGCTTAGCAGCGCGTTATCGCAAATGTTGTTGATGATTCGTGGTATCCCGGCTGAGAACCTATAAACAGCCGCGATTGACTCAACCTCGAAGATGTTCGGGTCAATTGCCCCCGCGATTCTCAATCGCCAGGCTATATACTCGGCCGTCTCGCGTGGGGTCAGCGGCTGAATCTCGCTCCTTAAACTTATGCGCTGTTTGAGCTGCCTAAGCTCCGGCTGAGCGAACACGTCTCGAAGCTCGGGCTGACCGCACAGTATGATTTGAAATAGCTTTTCGCGGTTGGTTTCATAGTTCGACATCAGCCTGATCTCTTCCAGGAGGGGTCGCGGCAGCAGGTGCGCTTCGTCCACGACAAGGACCGTCCGAAGTCCTCGCTGGTGACGGGTCAGCAGGAAGTAACCGAGCATTCTCAGCGTCTCGGCCTTCGAGGGTTGATGACGGAGGCGGAACTCGCTCGCCAGCATAGCGTAGAAGTCGCCAGTGCTCAGCAGAGGATTGAATATGTACGCCGCCGCAACGGAGTGATCCAGCGACTGGAGCATCGAGCGAAGCACGAGGGTTTTTCCAGTGCCGACCTCTCCGGTCATGAGCACTACGCCTTTGCCGTGCTCGATGCAATACTGAAGGTTTGCGAAAACTTCCAACAGGCTCTCAGTTCGGAAGAGATATCTTGGATCAGGAGCCAGGCTGAACGGTACGTCATGCAATCCGTAGAAGTGTCGATACATTGATCCCTCGTAAGAAATCTGTTTCTTTCGTCAACCTGAAATGGCCAATGGCCCTTCGCTTTCACTTCTTTCCGATCAAATTGAACAGGTTGGTAACGACGAACGCCTTGGCGAGAACCGCCGTAATGGCGGTAGCGGCGGCGGTGCATAATGCGAACTTCAGCCACATACTCCAGGCGTGTAGCCTTTGTTCCTTTGGGGATTCAGTCAACGGTATCGAGGCAAGGAGGGGCAGCTTGGCGTAATACTCTACGTCCCTTGCGTCCTGCAGGGTGGGTAGCCGCCGCAATTCCGCCGCAAGCCCGAAGCAAAGTCCCACCGCGAGTCCGGCGGCGGCCGCCACAAGAAAGAGGAGGCGCCGGTTTGGCGACACCGGAAGCTGAGGAAGGTTCGCTTGATCCAGCACTCTGAACTGTTCGGCGTGCGCGCTGCCAATCGTCTGAAGCTTGAGTTGCGCGTCCTGAAGCTTGCCGATCACTTCCTTGTAATTCTGTTTGAGCCCGAGATAATCCTGGGCCATGCGGGCCGAGCCCGCGTCGCGGGGAACGCCGCTCGCGACAGCAGCCCCGGCCGAGGCCGCGATTCGGTTCTGAGGAGGGTTGGCGAGAACGCGGTCTATCTCGCGGCCGGCCACTTCCAATTCGATCTTGTAGCGATTACGCTCGCTTTCAAGAGCACGCAGTTCGCGCTCCTCGGCTGTCTGCGTCGTCATTCCCTGATCCTGCTTCGCCAGTTCGGCAATGGCGCGATTGATGGATGCTATCTGTTCGTCGACCGCGATAACTCTCGGGTGCTTGTCCGTCAGTCCTTGCTGCTTCACGTAGTTCTCGCGTATGCCTTGCAGTTCCGCGCGCTTCGCCACCAAAGCGCCGTAAGTCGGGTTGTCACGAGGAACCGCGCTCTTCTTTTGCCGTTCGACAATGGCGCGCTGTTCGGCGATTCTGCGGTCGACATCGGCCATCTGCTGCTGCAGTTTGTACTGCTGGTCTTTCAACGCCCCGAGCGTCATTTGCTGGGATCGAATCGCATCCAGCGATGGCTGGACCGATCTCGAGCCGCCCGCGGGCGGCGGCAGGGGCGAGTCTTCCTTCAAGGAGATGAGCCAAGGCGAGCGCTGCTCGAGGTCATGCAACTGTCCGGAGAGTTCGCCCGCGCGCTTTTGGAGGATCGATATCTCGCCCGATGCTTGTGACGCCATCGCCTGGACATTCTCCGCGATCAACTGGTCCGCCAGCGCCGCCGTAACAGTTT
The DNA here is from genome assembly GCA_023265195.1 of Blastocatellia bacterium. Classification (GTDB taxonomy): domain Bacteria; phylum Acidobacteriota; class Blastocatellia; order UBA7656; family UBA7656; genus QHVH01. The sequence continues at coordinate 13,553 of JAHFUG010000003.1, forward strand.
GGGAAGTTTCCGGATCGCGGGATCGATAGGATATCGTGAATCCTTCAGTCACCTCCGGCCGAGTGGAGTTCACGTCCACTTCGATGTCGCTCCGCATACGCGAAATGATGCGATCCGCCGGCTCGCCAGTTTCTTTCAGTTCTTCATACAACCCGTGACTCTCGATCAAACCCTCGAGGCGGGTGCGGCTGGTTACTTGTTGGCGGATGGTGGCCAGGCGGCGCGAGACGTCGATTGGCGAGCGCTCGCTGCCGCCATCGCTCTGTGGCGATTCCACAATGATGAACGTGGAAGATTCGTATATGTTGGGAATCTGCTTGATTGCTATGAAGGAGGCCACGATGAGCATCAAAGCGGGAGTTGCTATCAGCAGCTTTCGGCGGCGAGCAGCCTTGATGTAGTCGGTGAGGGATCGAGGTCTGATTGAATCCATATCTTCGTCTTATGTTCTTCCTGAGAATAGAACTCGGCGGCCTCATCAGCAGGGTTCCGGGCTGGATTGAGGTCACGGCAATGAAAAGTCCAATTTCTTTGGGTTTCCAGACGACATTAGTAATGGACCTCCCCAAGCGAGTGATGGTGTCGAGGCGCCAATCATTGACGGCTGAAGCGCTGCCTGTAGTCCGCTAAAAACTGTTGACATTGGAGAATTCATACCTTATAAACGAAGCGCGAAGCTGCCGTAAGGTCGATTTGTTTGTGCGTTCGGTCCAGACGGTGTTTTGTTACCCTCCCAAAGCTCCTTGCCCCTCAGAAACAGGTTGTCGGCCGGACTATTAGACCCGGTCAAGATGTTTGCTTTCGGCCCTCTGGCTCCCCGCAAAGAGGATTCTTTCTATGTTAGCTCATGGGTCATACGTGATTGCAACGGCGGAGAACCTGCCGCCTGCCGAGGGAACTGAGAGATTAGATTGCCTGGCGACCGCATTGAATGAAATCAATGAAGGCGTGATATTCCTGAACTCGGATCCCCAGATTGTCTGGTACAACCGAGCCTTCGATAAACTCACCGTCGAAAACCGCGAAGGCCTCGTGCTAGTAGCCGCCGTTATCGAACTCGCGAAAGACTTTCGGCAAGACCTTCGACTGTCCCACGACATAGGCAAGGACAACAACTCCTACTCCACTTCCCGCAGCGTTGTCGCGGGCGGAATTTCTCACAGGCTTCACTGCACCCTGATGCCGAAGGGCATGTTCGGCGCGGAAGCGTACCTTCTGTGCCTTGTGAAAAGATCGGCTTCCCGTTGGTCCAGCTACGAGCAGCACCTGCGGCAAACCTGGAGTCTGACCGAGCGAGAAGCCCAAGTCGCCGTCGAATGCCTGCAAGGCAAAAAGAACCTCGAGATAGCGGAATGTCTCAAAATCAGCGTAGAGACCGTTAACAAACACCTGGATAAGGTTTATCAGAAGGTAAGCGTCAGAGGCAGGTCTGAACTGGCTTCAAGATTATTGGACAGCAGTATCATGTAACATGTTGTAACTTGGAATTGAAATGGCCGCCGAAGCGGCTCGGTCCCAGAGTATGCAGCAGACTCTACGCCGCGCCTTGATCCTTCGCACAACGCATCACTTCATGCAACGGTCACGGAGCGCCGAACCGCGGCAGTCAGGCTGAGCCATTTGTTATTGAAACAACTGGCGATGAGTGAAGTCCCTGGAGACCGCCCTCGGAGCCGTTTGTATGAGTTTCCAAACTGTTGGCATACGATTAAGAGTGGATATCGAAGAAGGCGTCTATGCTCTCCAGCAGTTGATTCTTTATCTGAGTTTTGGTTCCCTCGATCGTGTGAAGGGTCACCTGCCTGGTCTGCCCGTCATCCATCAAGACCTGCCCGTGCTCAACCGCCGCGACCTCGCCTTCGCCAACTAGCCTCATTCCATACACAAGCGTCAATCGATCCAAGGTCACCTCCCTGGCGCCGCAAATTATGGCGCCGGTTCTTCCACAACTCTCCTGGCCATTCTCCACCCTCGAGTTCCGCGTCTTTCCAACATCGAAGGGCCAAAGGCCGTTTCGCGGTTCAGCGTATGATCCGGAAGATCAAGGGTACGGCAAGAACCGGCCTCCCTTGCTCGCCCCTACTTTGAGCCAAGAGAGTCGTTTTCTCAAGAGAGTTCGGTACGAGCCAGTCCCTGCGACCTGGCCATCACTATGGAGATGTAAAGAATAAGTTCCCGTCTTGAGAGTCTGCGCGAGAATGAATGTGCGGACCGCCCAGAAAAAAAATACCCCGGCATTTGGTTGATGAAAAGCTCGACCGCAATCATATTCATAGACTGCGAGCCGGTGGGCCACACTTCTATATGGAAATCGTGACTTCAAACTGTCCTGGTTGCGGCGCTGAACTGGAGCTTCCGCTTTCATTCGACAATGTAATCTGCCGAAGGTGCGGCGCCGCCTACCGAGCATCCCATCACAAGAACGCCGTGCACCTCCATCGCATAGATCGTTTTGCCGATAGCGAAGAAGCCGAACTCGCTGCTGAACTGGACTCCGCCATTGTTGAAATCGACGAACAGATAGCCAACATCAAAGAGGAAATCGAGACAATTCGCAGCCGCGAGCAGGGGGCCTCATTGCAATTGGGCTGCGCGGTCTTCGGCGCATTCGGAGCGGTGATCATAGTCCTGGCCATTTTTGTGACCGTCGGCCGCGGCTACTTCGGCGGCGTCTTATTCTACTCGGCGCTGGCCGCGGTCTTGATTATGGCCGGAATGCGACTGAAGACCAAGCTCCTGACCCGTCCCCAAAAGGAGATGCTGCGTCATGAAAGACGCGATATGGAGCAGGCGCTCGCCGCGCTAGCGTCGGATCGCGAAAGACTGGCCGGTCTCAGAGTCGAAGAATAACGGTTCACAAAAGAGGCCGGAGCCCTCACGCAGGCTCTTCGTTTCCCGCATCAGGTCGAGCCAATACAATCGCCGGAAGAACACAGGCGCCGCACGGACAGCCCTCCGGCCGCTTTTCGCATCAAAAGCGTCGGTGACAACAAGAAGACGGGTAGAAGCAAAAGGCTGCCGGAAGGAAGTAGAGGAAGTGGATGAGAATCCAAGGAGGTGTCAGACAGTCATGTTTAGAAAGAGCGGCATAACAATAATGCTGGTAGCTATCGCGCTTTCGGCGATGCGAGTGGCTGCGGCTACGCCGGAACCCAACCCACAGTCTCTCAACGATCTCCAACGGAACGAACGTATTCGCAAGGAACTCGCGACGTTGCCTTACTACGGTGTTTTCGACAATCTCTCCTTTGAAGTAAATGGCGGAACCGTGACCCTGACTGGGCAGGTTGTTCGCCCAATCACAAGATCCGGCGCCGAGCAACGAGTCACGAAGACGGCGGGCGTGACCAACGTAATCAACAACATTGAAGTACTTCCGCTTTCGACCTTCGATGACTCGATTCGACTGGCGGCCTATAGGGCGATATTCCGAACAGATGGTCTCTACCGGTACGCGATGGGAGCGAACCCCGCGATCCACATTGTGGTCAATCATGGCCACATCATACTGGAAGGGGTTGTGTCGAGCGCGTTCGAAAGTCAAACGGCCTTCCTGGCGGCGAATGGGGTGTCAGGCGTCTTCTCCGTAACAAACAACTTGCGTGTCGAGCATGCAAGAACTTAAGGTATTCAGGGCGGGTCAACCGGGCCCGCCCCTTTTTGGACCCAACTCGCGGATGACGCGAAGGCGGAAGGTCCGGCGAATCAATTGCTCCGGAGGTCAAGGAATAGAATGAGTCAGAAACTTGGAGTCACGCTTAATCGCTTGTCTCGCGCACGGGTCATTGCGTATTCCCTTGCGCTTTTGTTGGTAGTAGGGGCGGGCATAGCCGGCCATCGCATTGTGCTGAGTCAGCAAGCTCAGCCAGCCCAGTTGCCGGCGCCTTCCGACCTTTCTCGCGCGTTCATCAGCGTTGCAAAGCAAATCAAACCCGCGGTGGTCAATATAGACGTCAAGGAAAAGGCGAAGCGCTCGCGCTTCGAGAACATTCCACAGATACCTGGGTTCCCGCCCTTCGATGGTCAACGCGGACCGCAGCGGGGGACCGGCTCTGGGATAATCATCAGCGCGGACGGCTACATACTTACGAATAATCACGTGGCGGGTGAGGCTGACGAAATCAAAGTCAGGCTCTCCGACAGCCGCGAATTCAAAGCAAAACGCATCGGAACCGATCAGGACACGGACCTCGCGGTCATCAAAATAGAAGCCGAGGGCTTGCCGTTCGCGAGACTCGGCAACTCCGACAAGGTCGAGCAGGGAGAGTGGGTGATCGCGCTAGGCAGCCCGTTCGGTCTGGAGCAAACAATGACCGCGGGCATTATCTCCGCGACTGGACGCGACATTTCACCAGACCCCACCAAGCAATTTCGAGACGTCAGTTATATTCAAACCGATGCATCGATCAATCCGGGTAACTCCGGAGGACCGCTGGTCAACATGAACGGCGAGGTTATCGGCATCAATACGTGGATAGTCTCGGGGACCGGGGCGAGTTCCGGCGTCGGCTTCGCTATACCGGTCAACACCGCGTCGAAGGTTTATTCCCAGCTCGTGAAGTCCGGCAGGGTAACGAGGGGCTACCTGGGCGTTTCCATGCAGGCGGTGAACCCAGCCATCGCTAAAAACAATGGCTTGAGCGGCACTGACGGCGCCTTGATCAACGACCTGGCTCAAGACCCGGGGACGCCAGCGGCCAAGGCGGGATTGCGGAGCGGCGACGTGATCGTCGAGTTTGATGGCAAGCCGGTCAAGTCTCCAAAGAACCTTACTGAGTTCGTTGCGGAAACACCCGTTGGTAAGGTTGTTCCGCTCAAGTATGTTCGCGATGGCAAAATGGAAATCGCGTCGGTGAAGATCGCCGAGAGACCTCACGACACCGAAATCGCAAAGGGCGAAGGGGCCGAGGATAATCAACCAACCGGTAAGCTTGGCATTTCGGTCTCGCCGGTAACTCCCGAGCTTGCCCGTGAACTCAAGCTGAGGGTTGGCGGCGGAGTCGTTGTGGAGAACGTTGATCCGAATGGACCTGCCGCTGACGCAGGGTTGCGGCGCGGCGACGTTATTCACAGGGTCGATCGGATTCCGGTTAATTCGAGAGGCGAACTCGTGAGCGCGCTTAACGCGGTCAAGGGCGAGAAGGAAATCGTGCTACAGGTCGAGCGCGGAGGGCAGCTTTCTTTCGTGACCGTCCAGTTCGAATGATAGACCGGTTCCGGGATATAAACGGCGGAAGGGGCAGTCCGTTGCAGGCTGCCCTTTTTCGTTGCGCCTCGATTACTTGAATTCGAGCCCGCAGTTGAGACACTTATTTGGTTCTTTAACCAGGAGGAAGAGCAGCGAGAAGCAGAGCACTAACAGGAAGCCAACCACACTCGCTATGATGGCCCATACCGGAATTCCTCCCTTGAGAATACTGGTGGAGCCGCATCGCGGACACGCAATCTGGCCGGCCGCGCGCCTTGAAACTCTTTGAGGAAGAGGTGGCGGCGCCGCAGGAGGATAGTAGCTCCCGTATGAGTTGGCGTTAGCTGGAGGAACCGAGGGAATGTACCCGGAAATAGGATCTTGGACGGCTTGCGTCAGTGAAGCGGAACAGTTGCGGCAGAAGTTAGATCCCTCCCGGTTCTCGGCTAAGCACTTTGGGCATTGCATAGTTCTTTTCTACCTGATTCCGCGTTTCCAATCAGAAACCAGCTTCCTGTTTAAGCTTCAAAAATAGTTTTTGCAATGATCTGAGTAAACGAAAAGCTCGCCACGCAGATTAATCTCTGTTTCGGTTGAAGTCAACGCCCATCCCGCGCTCGGGTGTTTAGCGGTAGTGAGCGACTGCATGGGATGTCTAAACGAACTGCCCGCTTGTCGTCATTTTTCGGTTCATTTCCTAGTTGAGCCCGTGGAGTAATGCGGCAAGCCATCAACTTTCTCGCACGTCCACGGCCGTCCATCGCCACTATTGAAATCCTCCGCGGCTCCAAGTGACGCGGCTTTCAAGCCCGAAGGGGTCTGGAGTTTGGCCATTTATTCCTCCCCTCCGTAGGAGGGTCATGTTTATAGTACGTGTGGTGGGACGCTCCGCCCTCCGTAGGAGGGCCATGTGTTCTCTGAAATGGAGGCAGCCTTTATTGTTCGCTTGAAATACAGATGGACATGGCCCTCCTAACGGAGGGCGGAACATCCCGCCACACTACCATAAACATTGCCCTCCTACGGAGGGCGGAAGAAAAATGGCCAAGCTCCAGACCTCACGGAAGTGAGGTGTTAATGAGAGCGGCGCACAACCTGAAAGGCCACCGCGCTGCCAATCTGCTCACTGAGGCAAAGCCGCACTTCTGATTGCACCAGATTTGACCTGTTCTCCTTCGACTCTCTTCTCTCTCTTTGACTAGACTCCGGCGCTATGTTAATTTCACGAACCTGAGTAATCGGATCGGAGGCGCTATGGACATAAGAGAACGAGTCGTAAACGGAATCAGCGTGCTGGACATCTCGGGCAAGATAAGCCTTGGTGAGGGCGATTTGCAGATCAAGGACAGAATCAAGGATCTGCTGGCTGACGGCCAGCGCCGCATTCTTTTGAATCTCGCCGATGTCAGCTACATGGATTCGGCCGGCTTGGGCTCGCTCATCAGCAGCTACGCCACCGTCAAGCGAGAGGGCGGGAATTTGAAACTCGTTAACCTGACCAAGCGCGTCAAGGATTTGCTTGTTATTACGAAACTCATCACCGTCTTTGACACATTTGAAGACGAGGCCTCCGCCGTGGGTAGCTTTTGAAAATGACGGACCAACATCTCTCTACCGCTGTTGGGACATCAGCGCCTTAACCCGGTCGATGCTCTGCTGTATTGAATGATCATTCGAGCCACTGGCCGCGAGGGCCTTTTCGTAGATTCTAAGAGCTTGCTGATATTGTTTGTCGCTCTCGTAGACATAAGCAAGCTCGGACAAAGCTGGAATCGAACCTGGGATCATCTGAATCGTCATCTCCAGCGCTTCCATCGCCTTTCTCATTTGGCCGCTGCGCGAAAGCGATACGCCGTAATATAGCCACGCCTGGCCGTCGGAAGGAGTTGCTTTCGCGATCTTCTCGAGTGGCGCGACGGCCTTATCGAATTGACGAGCCCCCATGCAGGCGCGTCCCAAAATGTCAGCGCTCCTCAGATCGTCCCTTAACGCGGCCAGGCGCTCGCCGGCCGCAACCGCCTCAACCCACGCCGGCTTGGCGGCAGTCTTACCGGCCTTGCGCATGAGACTGTTAGCAAGCAACTCGAGCGTGTTGATATCCTCAGGATTGGTTTTGACAGCCTCTTTCAAGGCCGCCGCGGCCCGATCGTCGTCCTCGCGCTTGAAGTACATCGCTCCAAGATAATAGTAGTCCGCGCTTGCTTCCTTGCCCTGGTCCCCCGCCCGCGAGCTCGCCGCCAGCAGCGGCGCGGCTTCGTCATAACGCTCGAGGAAGAAGTATGACCTGCCCAACGCGCGACGCGCGCTGGGATCCACTTCGTGCTTTGACGAAGTAGCGATTTCGATGTAACGGCTGAGCGGCTTCAGAGCAGGTTCGTATTCCTTCAGCAGGTAGTGAGCGAAACCGATCGTGTACCATGCGCCTTCGATATCCTGCGACGAAGGCGACTGAATCTCGAGCAGATCGATGGCGTGAGTCAAGGGAACCTCGACTCCGTTGTATCGCTTGAGCTTGAACCGGCACAGCCCGATGTAATACCAGGCCCCGGCGGCGTCGGGCCGCTCCGTGGCGATATCTTGAAACTCCGCCAACGCCCGGTCATACTCACCCTTCTTGTAAAGCGAGACTCCACGTTCCCAATCGGCGGCTGATGCGGACACTGCGAGCAGAATCAGAAATGCGGCGGCGGATCGGATAGCGCGAATCATAAGGTCGAATTATTGCACGGCCCTCAGCAACTGTCGAAGAGAGAAGTCATTGTCTAAGTGGGCTTAAAGGAAATGAGTTCCCTTTTTCGAGGGATGTTCACCGCGGAGGCAAGGGACCGCGGAGATGGACGCAGAGTAGTCTTACTCTACGCGGCTTTCCGCCACTCCGCGGTGAGGTCCTCACTTCACCGCCGGTCCTCATCTCGTGCTGCCGCATAACTCAAAAACGGGAAGTTATGTTTTTTCAATTCCTACGGTAAGTTATTCTTTTGCGCCCTCTCTAAGGCTAAACGGGCGGGCGGAGCTTGGGTTTGAATATCTGGCGTAAATCGCGTTCCGGCGTCTTCTTCTCCGATTCTCTTGTAATCGGATCCGCGCCGCGGCTCCGCCGGAAGTTGTACCTAATCAACGCGCGCACGCTGACCGGTTCGCCGTTCCGAATGGCTGGAGTGAACTTGAGTTGCTTTATGGCCCGAACGGCGGAGCTTTCTAGTCCATAACCCGCCCACCGAATAATCTCGACCTCACCTATAACGCCGTCCGAGCTAAGAACCACCCGCGCCTCGACGGTAGCGCTCACGTCCGCGCGGTCGGCTTCTTCGGGATAGTCGGGCCTGACTCTGTTCAGAAACTCCGGAGCCTTGAAGCCTTCCCGGCGTGGAGAGTCCTCATCAGGCATGTCTTCGATTAGTTCGCCCGAGCGCAGCGCCGCTTTTCGCCCACGCGACGATTCCCATTGAACAACCTCATTGATGTAGGTTGAGAAGCGGGCGCCGAGATCTTTTGCGGCGCTCCCCGACGCGGATTCCGTGCTTGCTGCTTTATCAGCAATAAAGTCAAACAGAACCATCTCCCCGGCGCGGCCGTCAACGATGAACACGCCAACCAGAGCCTCAACGAAAGAGGCGTTCTCTCGATCGCTCCGGGTTATCAACTCGGCTTTTCCGATTATGAAGAAATCGCATCCGACGGCGGAGCCCAGCCGCCTCGCCTCTTCACGGCTCAGGTTTATTGAACCGTCGTAGAGCGCTCCCCTGACCGCCGCCAGGACCTGACCTGGATCTATGATCGATATACGCTCGTCACCGGCCAAGGCTTCGGTGATTACGCGCTCAACCGGCGTCTTGGCGTTCCCCGTGAATCCTATTAACGCCACGCGAGGCGGCTGGTTTGATTGAGTAATCGGTGGGTCAGAACCCAGGCGCCCAGGCGAGAGAAGGAGAAGAAAGAGCAAAGCCCGGAATCGAATCATCTACTCAAGCTTGCCGCTATCTGTTCAAGAACGCAAACAAAACGATTAACGGCAGACCTACTATGTATGCGAGATACAAATAGGCTCTCTTGTTCCCAAAATTCATCGTGTACCCGATCCCCAGCCGCTTCTCCACAAACAGCGACGGGTCATCAGGGTTGCAGTAAACCAGTCCTCCGCTGTACCAGCGCGCCGCATCCCGGCTGGTTTCAACGTAGACTCGCCCAGTCGCGTTTTTGAGATCGTGATTGATCTTGAACAGGCGAATGATGTAATACCCCGTTACCGTCACCATTGCCGCGGACGAGATCATCGTCGTTATTGTGATCACGCCCTTCATGAATTGGAATTGACTCATCGTCGTGAAGATCATGTTGAGCGACAGGCCGGCAAACATCACCGTGACCGTTACTCGGATCCAGTCCATCAGCCTCATCGTCGCAATCAAAGATTGTTCTTTGAAATGATAATATTCTTCGGTGTGCTCCGCCGGCAGAGTGATCTTCACTTCCATCAAGCCTTGTTTCATCATGAAGAAAAGGCCCTGCATGTATACCGTCATGAAGGGCAACATGAACACCATGCCCACGCTTTTTCGAGCCCAGCCGTCCGCGTCTCCCCGAAAATTGTAGTGAATGGGAACCCTCGCGGGTATCTCCGGATAGAAATAGATCAAGACGAGGAACGGAGCCACGGCAAGAGCCGCTATCGCCACTTCGAAAGGGATCGACGTGTGATCGTGAAACCTCCGCGGCTCCAGCGAAGAAGCGAACCGCTGCTTCTCTTCGGCCATTTCGAACGTCTTCACCTGTCTGTAGAAGAGCGCGTAAAAGATGATCCCTGCCGGAAGCAGCAACCAGACAGACGCCATCCTCGCGAGCGTGACCTCCGGCCTATAGAAGGAAACCAGCGCCGCCAGAACTTCGATCTCAACGAAGGTCATGACCAGCCAGAACCGGTAACGGTGTAGAATTCGCCGGCCCTCGCCCTGGTACACTTCCGGGCTGACACGAACGCCGAAGAACGCGTCTTCTCCCTTCATCACGGGCAGCGCCATCAGGCTGATGAGCAGGCCCAGATCGATGATGAAAACAAGAATGAATGCTGCTGACATATTCCACCCGGCCTAACGCGGACTCTAGTCGTTTATGCTGATCGTTACGAGAAGCCTGTTCGCGTTTCCCGCAAGTACCACCCCGAGCTCCGAACTCCGCACTCCGAACTCCGAACTCCGAACTCCGCACTCCGAACTCCCAACTCCGCACTCCGCCTCTGCGTTACATCTTTTTCGTGTGAGCGACGATCCAATCTCCCATCGTCTCGAGCGCTATTGGAGCAATCGTCTCCTCGATCCTTCCATATTCAGCAGGCGATCCGGTAGTGCTCGTTTGAAACAGATGATTCAGCCCCGGCAGCAACACCGTCTTATAATCCTTGTTGCCGCCCTCAGCCAGCGCCTTTGCTATCTCCGAGAGGTCTTCTTTAGGCGGCACCTGAAGATCGCGTTCGCCATTCACGGCCAGGACTGGACACTTCACGCTCTTCAACACGGTGCGCGGGTCATAGACCAGGAAATAGCGAAACCAGGGCGACAGCACGGTCTTGAACTGGGCGTCGAGCGCGCCGGGACTCCCAATCGCCTTCTTCTGATCCTCAGGCAGTTGCTCCATCAACTTTGAAACGCTTTCTCTCATCCGCTTTTCCGCGACGCCGTTGTCTTTCTCTTCCTTGAGTATGGTGAAGATAGCGCGCTGAACCTTCTGGTTCGCCGCGATCGCATCATCGCCGGCTCCTGAAGCCTTCTCGATAAGAGCGGATTGGAGATAGAGAATCTCCTCGCCGGTCAGTCCGGTTCCAGCCATCAACACGATGAATGCAATGTCCTTCGATTTAGCCGCCGCCATCGGCGCGATGATCCCGCCCTCGCTGTGGCCGATCAGACCGATTTGACTCGGGTTGATCTCTTTTCGGCTTTTCAGGAACTCGACGCCCGCCAGAACGTCTCCGGCGAAGTCCTCGCAGGTTGAACTCATAATGTTGCCCGTCGAGCCTCCAACGCCTCGGTCGTCAACGCGCAGCACCGCAATGCCGCGCCTGGTGAGGTAATCCGACAGCACTAAGAAAGGCTTGTGACCCATCAGCGCTTCATTGCGATCCTGCGGGCCGGAGCCGGTGATCAGCAGCACGGCGGGAAACGGTCCTTTCTCTCTCGGCAGGGTTAGGATACCGGCGAGATGAACGCCGTCGGCTTTATTGTTGTAAGCGACTTCTTCTTCATTATACGGATAGGGTTTCTTCGGCTCCTGCGGCCGCAGGACCGGGGCTAAGGGTTTTGTCGTCCGCTTGAAGGTCAGCGGCAAGCTCAAGGCGCCTTGCTTCCACTCGCCGGTCATCTCCGAGTCGTCCTTGTTCAGCTTTCCATCGTAAGCCCCTTGGATGATCTTTAACTCGAAGTTAACCGAGTCGTCCTTCTGAACCACCGAGCTTACCGGAATGTCGCCGGCGCCCTGGTCCGGGCTGTCCATCTTCGCGGTCAGCGCGCCGTCGCTACCCTTCGCCACTTTCAGTATGAGCCGGAGCTTAACGCCGTTGATATCGAGCGTTCCTTCCCAGTTGCCTTCGACGCCGCGGCTGGCTTGAATACTCGAGGACTCGGCGGGCTTGGCCGGAGGCGCGGAGCCGAGTTGGGCGGAACCCTTTCGTTCGAGCTTGAACGGAACATTCGCGCCTCCCTGTGATAGCTCACCGATTATCTTGGAACCGTCATCGGAGAGTTTGCCTTTGAAAGCCGGATCGCCCGGAACGCCCGCCATCGCGAACGCGACGTCCGAGCCTTGAGCCGTAATTCCTGAAAGTGGAAAGTCCTTTAATCCCTGCGGTGGAACCGCGATCGCGCCCTTCCATTTGCCGTCTTTGTCTTGATCGAGATCGACGATAATCTCGAGATTCATACTTGGAACTTCGATCGCGCCTTCCCAGTGGCCTCGCGCATCCGGCTTCTGAGCCAATGCGGACGCCGTGAAAAGAAGAAGCAGCAGCAAAGTTGATACCAACAACTTGATTTTCATTGATCCTCCAATCCTGGTAACGATCCCATATCGAGAGTACTGGCCCACAAGAAAGCACAAGAGTCGCGTGGTTGCTTGACTTCCCCAAGCCGCATTGGCTACTACGCCAGCGGCCTGCTTCCGGTTCTTCTCTCGTCACTCCCTTCCATCATTTTGAGGCTCTTGTGCTTCTTTGTGGCTATTTTGTTCCCATGTGACGGCCATCCGGAATATTCCTGACGGCCTCTCGAGTGTATCCAGAAGTCCGTTCGGAGCATGGCTGATTCACCTCGTTCCTTTCAGCAGCGCCTTCAATTCATCGGCAACGATGCTCAAGATTCTCGTTTTCGGCAGTCCGGCCAGCACCAACTGAGTCAGCGCCGCTCGAAGCGGCTTGCGCAATTCATCATCCCCGGTGTTATTCGAGATCTTCGAGGCGACTACCGCCCCAGACCCGTGCCTGACGGTGATGAGCCCTTCGTTCTGCAATTCTCTATAAGCGGTGGCGATAGTATTGAGGTTGACGCCGAGATCGGCGGCAAGCTGCCTGACCGGCGGAAGCTGCTCACCCTCTTCGAGCGACCCGCCCGCGATCAGGGCTTTTATCTCATCGACCACCTGCTGATAAATAGGCCGCCTGTCATCTTGGTCCACAGTTATAAACATCGCTCTTCCCAGTACGAAGAAAAGGTGTCTAGTGTTTCTATACACTAGACAATTTCGATGTCAACGAAAAGAAAAGACACTCAACTCGGTGGCAAGTGATGGGACAGGAAGCAACGGGCTGTATACACAGGAGCTGTTAAAGTACATTCAACTGCCGGATTTGAGCATCGAGCAAGTCTTCAAGCAGGTGCGTATTGCCGTGCGGAGCCAGACTCAGAGCAAGCAGATACCCTGGGAGTCATCTTCACTTGAAGGCGATTTTTATTTCTCTGTTCCGGCATCAGCCTCAAGTGGGACAATGAATAACCCGCCAGCTACGGTTGACCCGGCGCCTGCTGAGTTGAGCTTTTGGGAAACAATAAAGAACAGTAACAATCGAGACGATTTTAAGGCGTACCTAAGGGAATACCCAAATGGCAGATTTGCTTCATTGGCCAAAATACGGGCTAATCCCGACCCACAGCAGCTAGCGGCCGAGTTACAGGGAAAATGGGAAGGTGTCCTTAAACCTGCGGATAATCTTTCGCTAAGGGTCGTTCTTAGAATATCTAAAACTACTGATGGCCGGTACATTGGTCGATTGATTAGCCCTGACCAGGATTCCAATGAGTTTTCCATAGACAAGTTGACGCTTACCAATAGAGTCCTACGCTTGGAGATAAAAACAATAGATTCTGTCTACGAAGGTAGGATTAACGAAGCTGGCACTGAAATATCCGGCAACTGGAAACAAGCAGGTCAATCTTGGCCTTTAATATTTAGACGGGCGACCCAATAAGACATGATAAGAAAAATGATGGAATGATAGACATCCGTTTGAATCTCTACGAATATGGTGCGGCGGTGAAACTCGCTCCGTCGATGTTGCCCGCGTTGGCGTTGCCAACAGTCATACGGAGCGCCCAACTCAAAAGCATAAGGAACCATAGGCCACTTAGCGAAACAACCTTGCAAAAACATTTTCGATATTTCAAGCGGCCAACGCAAAGCCCAAAAGCTGGCCGCGACTAGTGGTGCGTGGCGGAAGTTTTATGGCCACAAAAAGGCGCAGAAGTCACAGAGACGAGAAAACAGACGGCACACCCCGGTTGGCCCCTGCTTTCGTAGCTTGGGCCACTTGCCATTCCCTTCCGTCTTGTGATTCTGTGCATCTTTGTGGCAGGCGGTTTATTTCCGCCGAGCACAACTAGAACGTCAATGTTCCGCTCCAGCCACCGGCGCTCCCTTGCACCGGCCGCCCATTCTATCGGGATGATTGAGCCACTTCATCAATAACTCCGGCTCGATCTTGACCTGCACCACGGTCGCTTCCCGAGGCTCGATAGTGACAACCAATAACTTCACGTCGTTTCCAGCTTCCCTTGCGTAGATCCGAGTCCACTCACCTTGATCTCGTGAGAAAATCCGAACCAGTGGCCGCCAGTCCGGTCCAAGCGATGTCTCAATGTCGGCGTCGAATCCGGTGATGTCCGGCAGGACGCTGAAGTCCTGGTCTTCAAACACCGCCAGCTTGAACTCTTTCACGCCGCCGGGTTTGGCGGCCTTGACGAAGACGTTAGCGAGTCCAAGGAACGGTATCCTGGTGCGGCGAGCATTGTAGCGTGACTCGATGTGGCGGACGACACGATCGAACTCATGGTCCATCGCCCAGACCGTGGCCGGCCCCGCCGCCAGAACCAGCACGAAGATCACAAACTGGAGCGCAACTCTGTTCCGTAGTCTCATCACGGCTTACTCCTTTTTTGATTTCTTCCCTTTGTCCAGTTTCGGTATGCCGAATGCGCCGCCCAGATTGACGAGTCTTTCCAGATCGACCGGGCCAACAATATTGACTATGGTGAACTCCTTTGGTTCGGCGGACAGGACGGCCAAGCCGGTCATCGCGCCGCCTTCGGTCATAGCGTAAACCTCAACGTTATCGCCCCCCTGTTTGCTGAGCACGCCCACGATCCGCGACCAGCCTGGTCCCTTGAGAAGAGAGCGGACCGCTTCCACGTCTTCCTTCGAGTACTCCCCCTCTTTATCGAACTCGAAGCTCTTGACGTAGACGCCCTGTAGTTTTTCGACCAATTCCTTGGCCTTAGCTTCGTCCGACGATTTGTCATTAGACAAGAACCGGCCGGCCAGCTTGAGCATCTGGCCGTCAAGCGACACATCCACGACTTCACGAGCCTTGGCGTGAAGGTGTTCCAGATTCGGCAACTGTAGCTTCGCCGCCTGGGCAAACGCGTTAGCTTGCGCGGCGATCAAACAAAAGGCCGCAACGGCGGCTGTCCTCAATAGAATTGTCGTGACTGATTTCATGATTTCCTCCGTTGTTCTTGCTGGTAATCAAACAAAAGCGCGTTAGCCCCCTCGTCGCTCGACTTCAGGCGCTGAATGACTTCGAGCTTGCCGGTGACCAGCTTGAGGGCGGCCAGGAGATCTTCGCTCGGGCGATCAACGCGGCTCGCGCGCGGCTTGCGGCGCCGCTCCGCCGGGCGGTTCTGATTGGACTCGATTTCGCGCTCCACCGGCTGTGGCGGCGCGCCGATCTCGGAGACTCTTCGCTGGGCGATATTAATTTTTTCGCTCGCCACCCCGAGAGCGAGCATGAGTTGGTTTTTGGCTGCTTCGGCCTTCGCGGCTTCTTTCGCCCGTTCAATCTGGAGCGCGAAAAGGCCGGAGATCACGCACAGCAGCGCGACGCCTGCCGCCAATCGAACCAGCGGCGATCTGAAAGGGGACAACAGCGTTCTCCAAAAAATGACGCGCGGTTTCTCATACCGTTGCGTTTCCGGCTCGACCCTGGCCATGACTTTTTCGGCGAATCCCGGCGGCGGTTCGGTTCGCTTCAATGCGGATTTCAACTCTTCATCGAGGTTCATGCATTAGCTCCAACTTCTTGCTTCTAGTCTCGCTACTTTTTCCCGCAGGATCGCGAGCGACCTGCGCAAATGGCTTTTCACGGTGTTGAGCGGCATTCCAATCACCTCGGCGATCTCAGCGGGTTCAAGGTCTTCCTGATAGCGAAGAATGACAATCATTCGGGCCTTTTCCGGAAGCGCGCCTACCAGGCGCTTAAGCATTCGCTCCACAAACGGATCCTTCGTGAGATCCGGGGCTTGAGGCTCGGCGACGTCTTCGAGGCTTATCTGTGGCCTTGCGCTGATCCTTCGGGTGTGGTCAATGCACCGGTGACTGGCGACTTTGCGAAGCCAGAACCGCAAATGCTCCGGTGATTTGATAGTGGGCAGATTACGATACAGGTGGAAAAAGACGTCTTGGGCGAGGTCTTCCGCCAGGGCGCTGTCTCCTAAAAAATGATAGGCGATGCTGTAGACCATGCCTTGATGCTCTCGAACGATCGCGGCGAACGCAGCCGGGTCACTCGCCGCTGATTTCAGCAGCCTCTCACTGGTCCGGCGCACCGTTGGTTTGCTCAAATTGCGATTCCTTCCGGCCCCACCAGATACTATTACGCTGGGCGCGTTGAATCGAACGCAAAACAACGTTGCTGTCGCCCTAATCAGCGGCTTATCCGGAATGACAGACTCAGGTCCGTGGCGCTCGAGAGGGGAAGGCGCTGAGGCCATTAGTTCTTCAAGCTCGAGTTAGCGATCAGTTCTTTGATTGGGTTGCGTTGCTTCGCCTCCGTCACTAGCATTGTCTGCTTATGCCAATAGAACCTCGAGAATCTTACAAAGCTGAATTTGAATTGCGAAGACGCGACGTGGAGACCGCTTCGGGGAAGGTCTCGATTTCTTATGTGGTCTGCGCGCCGCTCGAGGACGCCGGATTCCTCAACGCATTCAGCACCCGAGCCGGCGGCGTCAGTCCGTTGCCGTCGGGCTCGCTCAATCTCGCCGAGTTCAATGGTGATACGGCCGAGAACGTCTTGGAGAATCGCCGCTGCTTCCTGAGCGCAATAAACGCCGAACGAGCGAACCTGATCACCGCCCGCCAGACTCACTCGACGGACCGATACCGCATCGAGTCGCGAACTCAACCGGGCAACGTCGGACCAGACTGTGATGCAATGACAACCCGGCTGACCGGTGTGATGCTTGGCATTCAAACAGCGGACTGTTTGCCGATTCTGATTGGCGACACGAAGACGAAGACGATGGCCGCCGTTCACGCGGGATGGCGCGGGACCGCCGGCCGCATCACCGAGCGGACGGTCGCTGACTTGATCCAAGGGTATGGGGTTGATCCGCGGAATTGTATAGCGGCGCTAGGCCCCGCGGCATGCGTCGAATGCTACGAGGTGGGCCAGGACGTCATTGGGCTCTACAAGAAAGAGTTCGGTTACTGGCGGAACCTCATTGTTAACGTCCAGGAGAACGGCAAAGCGCATTTGGACATCACGTCGGCTAATGTTCAACAACTCGCTTTCTGCGGATTCAGTCCCGATCGAATTCATGTCGCGCCGTATTGCACGATGCATCAAAACGATTTGTTCTTTTCGTATCGGCGGGAAAACAGCAGCCGGCCTTTGGGGGTCGGAAGGCTTCTCTCGGTCATCAGCTTGCGATAAGCCCCCGGTCACTGAAGTCGGCCTTCCCGCCGGCCGAGCATCGCCCCTGGTCTTCGAGCGGCATGGCCGTTGTTTCAAGAAGGTTCTTAGGACGCGTAAAAGAAATAGGTTCCCTTTTTCGAGGGAGTTCACCGCAGAGACCGCGGAGAGGGACGCAGAGGCGGCTTATTCTCCGCGGCTCTCTCCGCGATCTCCGCGACTCCGCGGTGAAGTCCTCACTTCACCGGCGGTACTCGTTTCGTGCCGACGCATAACTCAAAACGGGAAGTTAACTTTTTTACGCCTCCTTAATCAAAAAGAAGGAGAGGCCAAAGAGGACCGCCCGTACATTGTTCTGGAGAAACGAGTGCGGGGTTAGGACTCTGTAGCAAACGCCTCAAGATTCCTTCTGGGCGAAATAGCCGCGGCGATGCCTTACGGTTAGATCCTTCTGGTTCTTTATGCGTAGTTGAATCGTTCTGAACGAACCGTCCTTTGCATCGTTAGCCGGTTGGTACGCAAGAATGTATTGCGATCTGAGATCCTCGTCGATCTTCGCGTAAGCAACGTCCTGGTCTTCCCTGTTGCGAGGGAAGAACGCCCTGCCTCCGGTGTCGTCACAAATCTTCTTCAAGACCCCCGAGGCTATATGGAAATGGTAAGGGTCGCCTATGCCGATCGCATAGCAAATGATCTCGCTGCGCCAGGCGCGCTCGATGGCTTCTTTCATCTTCGTTCGGCTGGAGGTGTCGTCGCCGTCGGTGACCAGTATTATTACGCGGCGGCCGGCCTCGCGCCTCAACAAATCGGAAGACACCGCATAGATGGCGTCATACATAGCCGTAGAACCTGCTCCACTATCGTTTATAGGAGGCGTGCCCGTAACCGTTCCGACGCGCGCTCCGGCCGCCGATATCCTAACGCTCTCCAGCGCCCGCTGCAGCTTCTCTAGACTGGAAGTGAGGCCCTGCAGGAGCTCGGCGTCATTCTCGAACGTCACCACCGCCGCGGTGTCTTTGTCGGGCCTGAGCACTCTTCGGAAGAACTGCTCTCCGGCCAGTATCTCGTCTCGCAGCGTGTATTGCTGGCTGAGCGATATGTCGATCAGCATCGCGATCGTAATTGGAAGATCGGTTTGCCGCTCGAATGAGAACACCTCTTGAGGCTTGTTGTCTTCGAATACCTCGATGTCATTCTTGGTGAGATCGTTTATGTACCTGTTCTGTTTGTTAGTAACGTTGAATGGCACGGTCACCAGCGAAGTTCCCAGTTTGAGCGACTGCTCTTCTTCGGGTTTCTTTTCCTGTTCGGTCTTCTGCTGCTGTTTTGGATCTTTTGATTGGCCGCCGCTGGCTGAATAAAGCAAGACCGGAGATAGGAGCGATGCAATGACCAGACCGACTTTGATGAACTTCATTTTTGTCACTTCATTTCTTTATGTCTTCGAGAGGGGCGTAGTACCCCCGCCGATGAATGACGCGAACGTCAGCACGGTTGGCGATGTTGACCTCGATACGCCGGAACGCGCCGTCCCTGGCGGTGTTGGAAGGCTCGTATGCAATCAGATACTGGCTTCGCATCTCGTTTTCAATCTGACGGAAGCCGCCTAGAAGCTCGTCGGGGTTTCGCGGGAAATAAGCGCGGCCCCCGGTTTCGGAGGACATCTTTCTCAACACATCTTCTCTTACGCCCTCGAAGCGGAATCGGTCACCGATTCCTATCGAGTAAATCATTACGCCCGAGCGCCATGCCCTGTCTATTGCGTCCTCGAGCTTGCGGTTGCTGGCGTTGTCGACCCCGTCCGTCAACAAAATGATAGCGCGCCGCGCGTTCGCTTCATCGCCTGACGCGCGAGCCTCGCCTCGCCCCAGAACCTCGTCGACCGTTATATAAACGGCGTCGTACAGCGCCGTGGCTTGGTTGCGCGGCGAAGTCGAAGCGAACCGCCGCGAGAACTCTATCTGATCCAGCGCGCGATTGACGGTCTCGATGCGAGACGTGAGTCCCTGAGCCAGTTCAACGTCTTCTCTGAAGGTCAGTATGGCCGCAAGATCCGAGCTTGCGCGAATGATCGAATGAAGGAAGTATGCGGCGGCCATCTTTTCCTGTGGAAACGTGAACTCCTGGCTGCCCGAGAGATCGATCAGAATCGCGATGCGGATAGGGAGATTGACCTCGCGCTTGAAGGTGAACACGGACTGCGGGCGGCCGTCTTCGAGCACCTTGACGTCTTCTTGCCGCAGATCCCCTACGATGTGGTTCATGCGGTCGACGGCGCTGAAAACCACGTTCACCAGATCGGTCCCAAGACGAACCGCCTGGTCTGACACAGGTATATCGGCGTCCGTTGTTTCTTTGTTCTGGTCTTTTCGGGCATCCTGCGATTTCGTTTGTTGAGGAGCCGGACGCGTCACCGGCTTTTGTCCGGGCTTCGTGCTTTGGGCGAGGGTAATCGACGCCAAAAGGACGAATGGGATCAAAGCCGCGGCTAAAGCCAACTTGGGGAATTGATGATTGATGAACGGGAATTGGGAATTGATGATTGATGATTGATGAACGGGAATTGGGAATTGATGATTGATGATTGATGATTGATGATTGATGAACGGGAATTGGGAATTGATGATTGATGAACGGGAATTGGGAATTGATGATTGATGATCTTTCATGTCTATTTGTCCTCGCTCTGCTTCATAGCGCCGTCCCCGCTTCACACCGTTATTCCGGCCAGTGATCAACTTGTTGACGTTCTCATCCAATGAGCTAAAAGCTAAACAGTCTCATTGAAAACTCCGCATTCATTGATTCGCAATCATCAATCCCCCATTCCCCTCCCCGTTCATCAATCATCAATCTGCAATCATCAATTCCCCCATTCCCCTCCCCGTTCATCAATCATCAATTCCCCTAATACGTGTATCCCTGCTTGTGGAAGAGATGTCCGTCAGCGGAAATCAGTTTGACTTTGATCGAGCGTTTTTTGCCGGTCCGATCTTGATTATCAGGCCTGTAGTTCAGCACATATTCATGCCGGAGATCGTCAGCGACATAGCTGAAGGACCTGAACAACTCGAGCTTCTGAGAGGGCAGAAACACCTGACCTCCGGTCTCCTCGCACAAGCGGCGAAGATCTCGATCATCGGAGCCCTCGACGTTGCCGCTGGTAATGCCTGATATGTTTTTGGTGCTGATCCCGAACACCGTCACATCGTACCGCTGAGCGATCTCGATGGCTTCCTTCAGCGAGCGCTCGCTGGCGGTGTCTTCTCCGTCGGAGATGATCAGAACTATGGCTCGCGCGTCGGAGCCCGCCAGACTGGCCATCTTTTCCTCGATGATGCGGTGGACGGCGTCGTACATTCGAGTGTAGCCGCCCGCCTTCACTTTCTTGATGCCTTTGATCAGCAATTCTTGCGAGTCAGTGAAGTCTTGATGCATCTCGACGTTAGAATCGAAGGTCGCGAACAATACGAGATCTCTGCGCCGGTAGTTAGTCACGGTCGATACGAAGTCTTCCGCGGCGTCCTTCTCGAAAGGAAGTTTGAGCTTGACGCTTTCGCTGGAGTCCATCAATAGCGCGACTCTGAGTGGAAGCTGGCTCGGCGACTGAAACGAGTCTATTACTTGCTTCTTGTTGTCCTCGTAGACCTCGAAGTTCCGCTGGATAAGGCCGGGAACGAACTTATTCTTCTGTTTGACTGATATTGGAAGGCGCACTGAAAGGATGCCGATGCGCTGAGCCTTGTCGTCCTGGCCGGATTTGGTTTTTGTCTGATCCGGCTTGGATTCGGGCTTTTGCGCGATCACGGCTCCGCAGGCGAGCATCAGACAAATAGTAGCTGAGTTTATCAGTCGGGTTGAGCGTCGCATTGGTGTTCGGAAGCCCTCCGGTGCAGTCGCTAAGATGTCACTGATGTTGGAGCGCGATGCTCTAGACGAAAAAAAAGTATAGAGGCGCGTTTGAAGGGGTGTCAATCAGAGCGCCGCAGTTCCCGGCGACGGATATGAATTGGCCGCGGATCCTATCCTTGATGCAGTATGCGGTCGAAGCGCTCAAAGTCGGAAACATCATCGTCCGCGGCCAATACGGATGCGGTGGAGTCCAGGGTGCGATCGCGACGAGCGGGTTAGGATTGATTGACAACTGGCTGCGGCGTGCAAGACGTGATGCAGAAACATACATCCGTACTCTATGGAATTACAGGGGAGTCGCAGAGGGTGCGAGCGTCTGTGAGGTGAATGTCATCGAGCAGGTCGTGAATGTGTGTCATATGACTGGGGTGCGGGAGGCGTGGCGGAGGGGAGAAGAATCGAGAGTCGATGGATTGACTTATGGGTTGGAGGATGGACTATTGCCCGTTTTGGGAATATGCGTGACCGTCAGGAGTAGATGACGGCCGGTTATGAAAGGGCCATTGAGGAATGATGCAGAGAAGTAGGCGCTTAGCGGAGACTGGCTTGATCGAGCGTTCCCGATGTAATTACGCAACGCCCGGGTCAACGGGACTTACGGTGTCTTTCAGTGATTCACAAGTGATGGGCTGAAATAGGAATGACTGATGCAGGTCGAAATCCTGCATCTCAGTTCCAACGGCCGCGGATTGACGTGATCGGTTCGCTATGATTGGATCGAAGGGAAGTGGCCCAAGGTGTGGCAATTTCCCTGAGGGGCCGTTTAGCGTGGAATCGCCCCCGCCACACGGAAGTGACTATACACGAGTGCTTTGCTGAAGTAACCTGTGGCGATGAAGATAGTTACGGACCCTAGTCGTTGCCTACGACCTTGCGCCGAGCCGGCCTATACTTCTCCTGCAGCGCTTCCTTGAAGCTATCCAGCGTGCTGCGTCTGGACCGGTTCGCGGTTGATTCAATCTCTAGGAACTGTATGGCGACCCGAGCTATTACCTGCGCGACCGTTATATACTCGCTCTTGGCTATCTGCTCGTACTGAGTGTAGACATCGTTGGGCAGGAGTATTCCGACTTTCTTCGATCCTTTTGCCTCGGCAACCTTCTCTATTCTTTCCCTGTTCTTGATCATAACCCTCCTTCCACTACCCTGTTCTTATAGCACAGAGTAGGAAGCTGCTCAACGCCTTTGTTCGGAATAGCCTACTATTATTCCCCTTGACATTGCGGGAACCAATAGTAATATTACTACCAACGTATCCAAATATTGATGTATTGGTCCTATGGGAGTGAGGTTTTGGGGAGCAAAGGTAACAAATTCTGTCCTGTTTGCGGTGGAACCGGCGTAGTCAACTACTGGAGCGAATATCTTACCCTGGACGACAGGCGTTGTTGTTCCGACTGTGAGTCGGGACGAGCTCTGGGCGAAAGGATTGGCAGAATCGTTCAGCGGATGACGTCGGAGCAACAGTCGGACGAAATCAAACGTTATAGCCTGTTCGCGATTCCCTAGGATTGAATCGGATTCAGTGGAGCGGCGAGGCCAGGGCAGATCGCTTCGCGGTAGGTGACGTGTCAACGGCCACCGGTTGGGAGAGGTTTTCAAGGCTGGCTAGATCGTACTATGTACTCAGTTCTGCTCATCGAAGGCGATGCTATTGTGTGAGCTTTCGGAGGCGTGGGTACAGAGCATACGGGCGGAGCGGCGGTGGGCCGAGAGCAAGATTCTTGCATCGTGCGACTGGGGTAGCTTTGCCCCGGCGAGCGGTTGAGGCGCCGTCAGGCGGCCATGTCCAACTCAATCAAGGTAGTCGTGTAGTTCCACGGCATCCAGCGGGCGGGTGCTCGCGCCAGTTCAGCGCCGTGTCCCGGCAGTTGGGTAAGATAATCGAAAGGGTTGGCGCCGCTTAACTCGGCCGTGTAGATCAGGCTCATGAACAAATCGCCAACGGGCGCTCCGTTTTTCGTTCGGTAGAATAACGAGTTTTTGCGATGCAAGACCGCTTTCTTCAACGCACGTTCGCAGAGGTTATTGTCAATGGGGGCTCCGGGGCGCCGGAGAAAGAGGGTCAACTTGCGCCAAGTGGTTGAGCAGATATTGAATGGCCTTGCCCAGGCCGGAGTTGGGCTCTAACCTCGCGCTCAAGGAACTGCTGGCGGCGCCAGGCGTTCAACTGATCCATCAACGGACTGCTGTGCTGCCGGTGGAAGCGCGGCCGCTGATCAGGATCACGCTGCTGGCGCGCCAATGAATCATAATGAAAGACCTCTCCCAGTGTTTCCAGCACGTAACGGCACTGGCCGGGAAAGCTGTTCACCACGTCGACGAAGTGGCGACGGCCATGCGCCAGGCAGTTGGCCGGGATGACTGGTAGCGAGCCGGGAGCGTCGCGAGAAAGCGCGTCACGCATCTGAATAGGCGGCTCCATGTCCTGGGCGCGCTGCTTTAGCACGTCCATCAGATTCTCGCCCGCGCATGCTGACGGCCGGTAAAGAACAGCGCACTAGCTTGAGTTGCTGAGAAACTCTTACCGCTGTGTTTTGGCTGTAGTTGCCTGTTCCGCCCTCTAACGCGACTTTGACGGCGCATTTAGCGTTGTTTGGTTCGTTTGCCCGCGCGTGATCGCGCACGGCGTAGCGCGTCGACAACTCCCACCTCTTCGGTCTCGAGCGTCGGCGTTGCTTCTGGGCGTTTTGATGGCGTTTCTTCTTTTCGAGGCTGGCTAAGCGCGCTCTCTTCGTTTGGAGCAGCCTTGCGCTTCAAGGCGAAACGGAACCTCGGCGCGCGAGCCGGCGCAGCTTCGCGTGAGGCGATACTCTCTCGTTTAATCATCGGGAGACGAAGGTTGGACAATCCGGTTCGGGTCAGGCTAACCAATCCGGTGCGGCGTTCGATGACTTCGAGCAGAAATAGCAGCACAGCCAGCGTCAGAAGCCAGGGTGATGTCTCGGCCATTCGAGCCTGATCGGGCATGTCCTTCCATAAGCCCGCGAGGTTTGTTCTCTCCTTGCCGTTTGTTGCGCGAGCTATGCGATCTAGCGCCGACAATCCTTCATCGGCCTCGACCGGCTTGAACTCGGGCGCGTATGGCAAACAAACCGGCGACAGCGTCAGCCTTCCCGCGCCTGCCGCTTCCACCGTCGAAAGCAGCGTCTCACCTCCACGCAACGGGATTTCAGCTTCTAGCGTGTCGGCCGAGGTCCAATGGAAGTCGAGCTTATCTACGGCGGGCGCCGACCCCGGCAGACCATGCAGAGCAGTGAGCGTCGGAGGATCGGAGAACGGTTCGGCGGCCCTTTCGGGATCGAGATGAACCGTGACGACGGCGGCGCCGTTCTTAACCTCCTGAGTCACCAGCATTCCTCCGGCAAGCGTATTGACGCCGCCTGCCGACCAGCGCGCGAGACTCGTAAACAATTCGCCAACCTGGCTCCATTTGGCTATCGGTCCGCTGTAGGCCCCGTCAGCTTCTCCGGCATAGCAGAGCACCCGTCCCGCGCCCGCTTGCCACGAAGCGATCATTGGCGCCGTGTACTCATCCAGCGTCACTGCCCCTTCATTGGCGCCGGGCCGAACATAGCAAAGATTGTAACCACCGACCGCGGGCGGCGATTCGAACTGCTTACCGGTCATGCCGATCAAGCCGCCGGTGAATTTGATCGCGGTGGGCTCGTCTACGAAGGTGCTGCGGGCAACGACGATGGTGTCTTGCGCAAAGAGCCGCGGAAGTTCTTCGGGATTGTCCGTGAAGAAGCAGCGGCCTCCGCCCCGCCGCGCTATGTCGCGAAGCAGTTCCGCGTCCTTATCCGACGTTTTGCCGAGCCCGACTACGCTTACGGTTATGCCTGCTTGCTGGCACTTCGCGATCAATTCCTCGTACTGGCCAGGTTCTTCGGAATCGGCTGCGTCCGCGAATAGGATGATGTGGCGAGTTCCGGCCTTGGCGTCCAGCATCATGCGAGCCGAAGCGGCGAGCGCTTCGTAGATAAATATTCCGCCTCCGCCCGCGTCTACTCTCAGAATATCGCCGCGAACTCGGGCGGCGTCGGAGACCGGCGCGAGATCGGCTATGATGTGAGGCGCGCTGTCGACGGCGATAACTCCAAACTCATCGGCAGGGCTCATCATGTCGAGCACTTGAACCGCGGCGAGGTCAGCTAGATCCATCTTGGTCTTGCCTCCCCCGGCGCTCATGGCCATACTGCCGGATCGGTCCATCGCCACGACTATAGCCATCGCAAGCTTGCGGTGCTCCTGTCTCAACTCCATCGATACCGGCATGATCGGCTCGAGCGCCGAACGGAAATAGCCGCCAGGGCCGTAGGCGTTCTTGCCGCCGGTCATCATCAATCCCGATCCAGTTTCTTTCACCCACGCGGCGATGTTTTCCATCCCTCGCGAGCCGAGTTTTTCAGCCGGAATGTTTTCGATCAACACCGCTGAATATTTCGATAATTCGTCCAGCGGCCAGTTGACCGACTCGGGCCGAGCCGAGATTACTTTTAATCCTCCCGCGGCTAAAAGACGGACCAGGCCGGAGTCCGGGGACGCGCTAACGCAGAGAACAGGTTTGGGTCCTTCGATGCCGACCAGAAGCTTGGCCGCGTTGTTCTCGGGAAGAGGATCGTCTCCGGCGTTGACTCGTAGCGTGTAGGAATAGGCTCCGGGCTCGCCCGCCTGATCGCGAAACGTCAATCGGTTCAAGCCCGCGGTCAACATCGTCTTGCCCGCGGCCAATCGTTGGCCTCCGCGTTGCAGTTCTACGGAAGCCTCTTGCTGGATTGGCGAGCGAACCCAGGCAGTGATGATGAAGGACTCACCGGGACTGACGGTGTTCGGCGAATCGACTTGAGCGATCGCCAGGTCGCCCGCCGTCGAGCGTTGAGTAGACCGGTAATCAACGGCGACTCCACGCGCGGCGCATCGGGCCGCGGAAGCAGCCGGGTCTCGGCCCGTCCATCGCCCATCGGAGAGGACGAGGATTCTTCCGGGCGATCCGCGAGGTATCATCGCGAGCGCCTTGTCGATTGCATCCGCGAGGTTGGACTCGTCTCGGCCGACGTCGTTGACGAAGCCGGGGAATTCTCCGGGCTGCGGAGGCTGTTCGATGGCCGCGGTCCTGCCGAACGAAACAACTCCGAGCCGCTGGCCGCTGCCAATCGCGCCGTGGAGCAAGCCGATGGCTTCCTTGTGTGAGGCGTCACTGCCGTTGGGCATCGAATCGCTTCGGTCGGCGACTACCACCAGGGTTCCCGCGCGGCTCGGCAGTTTGATTGCGAGCCCCGCCATGCCGAGCAACGCCAGCGCGAGCGAAGCGATCCGCAGATTGCGCAACAGCGGCGATGGCATTCGCCATGCCCACAGAGCCGCTCCGAGCGGAATGGCCAGCAGCAACCAGATTGGATTATGAAGGAACATCGTGTTGAACTAGCGGCTGCTACTTGAGCAGACGTAAAAGAAATAAGTTCCATTTGTCGAGGGAGTTCACCGCAGAGCCGCGGAGACCGCGGAGAGGGACGCAGAGGGGAGTTTACTCTCCGCGGCTCTCTCAGCGATCTGTGCGTCTCCGCGGTGAAGTCCTCACTTCACCGGCGGTACTCATCTCGTGCTGGCCCGCGGCGCATCAAGAGGGGCGGGCACGGAGACCCGCCCGTACATTCATCCAAAAGCGCGCGCAAACAACACCCATTTAGCAGGCGTCAATTTGATCCGCGCAGGCGCACCGCGCCGCCGCGAGACGCGAGAACCAAGTGCGCCGCAAGCACGATCAAAGCGAGTAGCACCAGGACCCATGCAATGCTTCGTTGTTGAATGTCCTGGACGCCGGCGTTCCAACCGTCCCAACTTCCCGATGCGCACTTCGTCAAATCCGATTCCTGCCGCGACAGCGCATTAGCCGCGAAGTTGTACTTAACGCCTCCAGCCGTCACTTCGTAGACACCCCAGGTTTCGGCCTTGATCGCAAGCGACTGGCCGCCGGCGGGGACTTCGGAAGCGGCTCCGTTCGGGGGCTGGATGTTGATCGTCCTTACGCCTTCTCTCACGGTAAGCACCGCCGATGAGCCGAGACGAACGTTGGCTTGTTTGAAGCCCGGCGCCTGAGACGCGCGCCAGTCGATTAAGTTCCAGATCAGGACCGGCCACGCTGGGGTGTCCTGAAGCGTCGACAGATCCGGCTTCAAACGCCACCTGAGATTGTGCGAGCCCGCGCGTTCGACGTCGGTCAGCAACGCGACGTCGCCGGCCGTAATGATCGGTCTTCCGGCCGACGGCGTCCGGCCGGCCGCCCATACGACTCCATCAAGCGAAAGCCCCTCCGCCAGCGGATGCCCACGATCGATCACGAACGGCCCGGCATAGCTCACTGCGTCATGCTCGGCTATGAATTGAACCGTCCACGTCTCGGATCCGCGCTCCGTGATCTGCTCGTCATCGGCGAAGACAAGTTCGGCGCTCCGTGAGTTCAACTCCGCGATCCCGGCGGCCAGCAAGGCTTTTTCAACTGACGCTTTCAGCTTCTCGTCACCTATGCGTAACTCGACGCGAACATGCTTTCGCGATTGGGGCAGCAACACCGCCACGTTGTCAATCGCAAGCGCGTCGTCGGCTATTCGCGCGCGCATTGGTCCGGCTCCGGGTTTCAGGTTGAAGACCACGCGGTTGCCGGCATTGGGTGCGAGATCGAGATCATAGGCCGCAAGTTGACGAGCCTGCGTAGCGGCCAGGTCAGCATAATCTTCGACAACGAGTGTCGCCTTAGCAGCCTCGCGAGATAGATTCACTATCTCGATCATGCATCTCTCACCGGCGTCGTTAGCGGTTCGAGTCGCGTTCACAATTGCAACGTTCGAGCTGTCTTTTCCAAAGGCGAGCCATCGCAAGCGGGTGTTCGCCTCGGCATCCGCTAGATGAGATTGCGGGTGGTCGGTCAACACCAAAACTCGGCCACGGCTTCCAGCAAGCGCGAAAGCAAAGGCGATTGCTTCTTCAAGATTCGCCGACGGCTCGGGGCAGTTCCATCTAGCAAGCAGTGGTCTGATTTGTGCGGGCCGGCCGCCGGCTTCACCGAGCAGTGAAGGCTTCTCACCGGCCAACACGATTTTGACGGAATCATAACCGCCGCTCTCCAACTCTTCTTCGGCGGCCGCCGCGGCCCTGTTCCTCGGTGAATCGGCGCGGCCGGCAAGCATCGAGAACGAGTCATCAAGAACGATGGTCAGAACTCCACCCTCGGCTCGAGCGTTGACCATAGGGCCTGCCGCCGCCAAGGTCAGCAACAAGATCGCGAGAAGCTCGAGAAAAAAAGTCAGTGGAGTCCGCAGCCGATCGAGAACAAGCCCGCCTTCCTTTGGCTTACCCTCGTCAGCCCACAGCATCAAGCTGGAGACAACCTGGCGGCGATGTTTGTTGCGTAGCCAGTAGACGGCGACAAGCGCCGGAACAGCTAGCAGACCGAAGAGCGCGATTGGAAAAGCAAGAGTCATCCGAGAGCCCGTAGATTTCGCCTTCCGATTTGACCGCGCGCCGCTGGAGCTTTGCATTGCTCCCGACCCTGCAGTTGGGGGATCGTTCAATACCAGCCTGCTAGCGGCGCTGGGCCATCAACGAATCTCCAAGGCGATCCGAGCCCTTGTTAGCGTGCCCACGAACGCTCGCGCGTTGGATAGGCTGCATATGAACCATCCACCAGCTCCGTTGGGGGTATTTCAAGAAAAAGCCGCGGTGCGCCGTCTGTAGCGAGCGAATGAACGTATCCCCCAACTGCGTTGGGGGTATTCTCGGGTCTCGAGATCTTTCTCTAGCGAGCAACACGGAATTAGGACACTACTGGATGGCTAGCCTGATTGACAAGAATGATGTAATGAGCAACTAGAGCGGCTATGTAGTAGGCATCTCGATTACAAGGGTGGCTTTTTATGACTATTATGGATCCAGAGGGCGCGGGCGCCAACGGAACTCGTACCTTCTGGACGATTATCAGCGCAAATCGGCGGTCATTCCGGAAGGCGGGCGCGCGGGTGCGATAGAATCAAACTAAGCGAAGGCCTGGTTTTACATACAGAGCGTGGCAGTCCGGGCACACGCTATGGCTGAACTTGACGTCCGCGTGCTTAGCCACATAGCTCTCGACTTGCTGCCAGTAATTCTGATCGTCTCGAATCTTCTTGCAGTAGGAACAAATGGGAAGCATACCCTGGAGTTGCGATACCCGCGACAGCGCGTTCTCCAACTCCATCACGCGGTCACGCGATCTTCTCTCCAGAGCGATGACTCGCTCTCCAACTCGCACGCGAGCCCGAAGCTCGTTGTGATCGAAAGGCTTGACAACGTAGTCGTCGGCGCCGGCCTTTAGACCCTCGACTATATCCACGCGCCGCCCCTTCGCCGTGAGCAAGATGATGTATAGCGGTGCGCAACGGCCTTCATTGCGAGTCTTTCTGATGACCTCGACGCCGTCCATGCCCGGCATTACCCAGTTGAGAATCGCGAGCATCGGGACGTCGGTAGTCGCCAGCGTTTTCCACGCTTCGAGGCCGTCGCAGCAAAGAACGACTTCCCAGCGAGGATCCTGTACGGTCGCTCCCACCAGCCGCCTGATTACCGGATTGTCGTCGGCAATGAGGATACGCATTGAAGAACTTGCTGTTACCGGCGCGAACATATTGTTGTTTCCGCGGAAGCAGTCATTCGCACGATTGAATCGCGGGCGGCTTGGACCGGCGCAGACCGGCAAACTAGCCAAGGGCTACCGCCCTTCCTATCCCAAGTGCGGAATGCCGGATCACGCGGTGGTCCACGGGGGAAACGCGAACAGAATTCTCGTAACGATCGGCATAAGCGACTAGGCTTTTTCGCAGACTGCGCTGCGAAAAAAATGGCCCTTCGGGCAACCGATTATACCGCGCAGTCCGCGAAAAAGCGCGATCAGCTTTCAGCCGTCAGCGCTCAGCTTTTGGATTAGTCCGGTGAGCATGCGTTTTGAGCTCGACGACGCGGTAAGCCGTTTGCTCATAGGCTTTTATATTTAGGAACCAACTTGTTGTCGTTCTTATTTCCATAAGCGGCTAATTTAGTCACAAAAGCCTCCTTCAAGCTCGAGCGCGGCTCTGACGTTCTCGAATTCGACTTCGATTCTCGCAGCCAGTTCCGCCGCCCCCGCTGTCCCTGTCGAATACTCCAGCAACGCGCAAAGGGCCGCCAGGGCATTGGCGCCGAGATTGGCGCTGCTGCCTCTCAATGCGTGTGCGGCTCTTCTGATTTGCGCGGGATCGCCGATCGCGACGGTCCGGTTGATCTCGAACAGCCGGGCGGTGGAATCCTCGAGATAGATGCTTATCAATTCGCTGACTATGTTCGGATCCCCTTCACACTGTAGTGCTCGAATCGAATCCCAAACCGAGCGGTCGAGCGAGCTCGACGCCTCCGATCCGCAATCGAGAGGCGGGGAGGCGTCGCTCGTGGCCGTCAATCGCTGCATGACAATCTCCTTCGATGGCCCAAGGTAAACGCCATTGATGGCTGGCGGCGGAGCCTGGGCCGTTTCGCAATCCTCGATTCACCTCTATTGGGCGGAGCCAACTGGTATGCTCCGCTCGGGGTCGAGGGCGTTCCGCACTCGGTAGAATTCAGCTTCGAGGCTGGAGGCGAGCGGTAAGGGTTCCTGGGGTCCGGCCCTGCCTATCAACCGGCGTTCGATCCCGCCGCATATCTCGGACATGGCTCCGGCGCCGAGGCAGGCGCAACTGCTCTTCAAAGTGTGCGCGAGCCGTCTGATCTCTTCCCGTGCGCCGTTCTCGACGGCGCGCCTTAGAGCGGACACATTGATTGGAGCGTCTACGAGGAAGCGGTCGACAATTTCTTCCACGATGTCGCCCCCGTCCTTACTTTGTATGTCGCGGAGGGAAGCAAGGGCCGTCTTGTTTATCGCGCCCGGAGTCTCCGCCGCCCGATTCTTCGGACCGCTGGACCCGGCGCGTTCGAGAGCCGCCTGCCGCGCCCCTGTCTGTACCGGCTTTGAAATGTAGTCGTCCATCCCCGCCTGAAGGCGTTCCTCGCGGCCGCTTTGCATCGCATTGGCGGTCATGGCGACGATGATCGGGCGCGCTTCTCTTGGCCACCGGCGGCAAATCTCGCGCGACGCCGCGAGACCGTCCATATCGCGCATTTGTATGTCCATAGGAACGACGTCGTGGGGCTGCCGCTCGAGCGCTTGGATCGCCTCGATCCCATTGCCCGCTATATCAACGCGGTAGCCGAGCCGCTCCAACATCTTCGTGGCGGCCTTCTGATTCACGACGTTGTCCTCTGCAAGTACTATGCGAAGAGGCAGCCGCTCGGCGAGGTGGGGATCGAACTGGCCCTTGGCCGCCGGTTCTTTCGGCGCCGGCACTTGCTCGAGGAACAATTGGATTAACACGTCATAGAGTTGGGACGGCTTGACTGGTTTCGTTAGAAATGCGGCAAACTCAGGTTCATTCGTTCCGGACGGAGCCGCGCTCCGCCAGCGGAGGGACGTCAGCATGACGAGTGGAAGCTGTTTCGGACCGCGATATCTCTGAATCTCATTCGCGAGGGTAAGACCGTCCATTTCCGGCATGTCCATGTCCAGGATGGCCACGTCAAAAGGGTCCCCGTTTGTGACCCATTCGAGGGCAGTGATTCCACCCCTCGCAAGCCCGTGGCGACCCCACGATCCCGTTTGCAGATTCAATATCCTTCGATTCGTGGCGTTGTCATCGACAATCAGCACGCGCCGCCCCTTCAGTTGAGGTTGCGCTCCGCGCAAGTACAAGCGGGCGGGACTCGGCGCGGCCTGCGCCACGATGTTGAAGTTGAATGAGGAACCCGAGCCAACTTCGTTGTCGACGGTCATTGTCCATCCCATCATTTCACACAGCCGGTTGCTGATAGCCAGCCCAAGCCCCGTCCCTCCCCAAATCCCCCACACGGCAGTGTGGGGATAGTTCAGGCTCAACCTACAAGAACGCCGCCTTCTTCCGCTTCCCAAACCCCCCATACGGCAGTGTGGGGATAGTTCAAGCTTCGCGTACAAATGGAGGGCCGGCCTTCCCTGTTCCCTTCTCCCCAAGGGCGCGTGAAAGGGCTTTCCACAGCGAAGGCTAAGCTTGAACCATCCACCCACTGCCGTGGGTGGGATTAGGGAAGGGGAGCAAGGCCGCCGTTTGTGTTGGCTATGCTTGAACCATCCACCCACTGCCGTGGGTGGGATTAGGGAAGGGAACAAGGCCGCTGTTTGTGTAGGCTATGCTTGAACCATCCACCCACTGCCGTGGGTGGGATTTCGCGAAGCGCTGCATCTCCGTGCGGCCGCCGGTTGAGAATCGAGCGGCCTTCTGATAAAAGTTGAGCCGCCACCACCGGAACGTTCAGAGCGAGTTTGGCGAAGGGTCCGATGAGAATAGCTACATGGAACGTCAATTCGGTTCGCACGCGGCTGCCGCGGCTGATTTCCTGGCTGGGCCGCCGCCAGCCGGACGTCGTGTGCCTGCAAGAAACCAAAGTAGTGGATGAAGCGTTCCCGCTAGCCGATATCGAGGCGTTGGGGTATCACTGCTTGCTGAACGGCCAGAAAACCTACAACGGCGTCGCTATACTCTCCCGCGTTCCGCCCTCCGGCGCCGTGCGGCTCTTGCCCGGGGACGAGTCTGACGCCGAACGGAGAATCTTGATCGCAACCATAGACGGAATTCATATCGTGAATGTATATGCGCCCAACGGTGGCGACGTTGGATTGCCGAAGTACGCATATAAGCTCGAATGGTATCGCCGCCTTCGTGAGTTTTTGGAAAGTTCGTTCGACGCATCCGATGACGTGCTCATATGCGGCGACTTTAATGTTGCTCCCGAAGACCGCGATGTCTGGGATCCACAAAAGTGGCGCGGTCAGATATTGTGCAGCGGCCCTGAAAGAGAAGCTCTGCGAAACCTGACGTCGTGGGGACTCAAGGACGCGTTAAGGCTGCATAGTTCGGAGGGGGGGCTTTATACGTGGTGGGATTATCGGGCGGGCGCGTTTCATCGGGGTTGGGGATTGCGGATCGATCACATCCTGGTGACCGAGCCGCTTGCCAAACGTTGCACCGATGTCGAAATCGACCGGAACGAACGCAAAGGAGAGAAACCTTCCGATCACGCTCCGGTCATCGCAACGCTGGAGTGAGACGCGGGTGACGTAGGAAGGCAAAGGCATGGGAAAATAGAAACCACGAAGTTCACGATGGGCGCGAAGCAAGGAGGACTATTGCTTCACCCTTCGCGATTAAATCGCCAACCTCGGGCCGAATCTCGAGCGTCCGCGCGACCCAGCGGGCCCGATGTTCATAGCCCCTCGAGTCAGGTGGAACTGCCCGATGACACGCGTAGCCGGGCCATGCAGTATCTTCGATACATGGGCTTTGGCCATTTCGAGCTTCGCCTTTGGCAGGAAGATATTGGTTGGGTTCGCCAAACATCAAAAAGTCACGGGTGGGGGGGAAGAGGGACTTATCCCTGCTCCTTGCCTTGCTACAAGTTCGAGTGAACCGTAAGCTGAAGAGCTGGGATAAATACCTCTTCCCGACGTGTGATTTGGCTGAAGCCGCCCGCGGAATTTCGATTTGGTCTTCCCCAAAAATGGCCAAACTCCAAGAGTATCTCCGATACAAGGTAAGACTTGAAAACGCCGTTCCAAAAAGCCGATCTCGAATCCGCGTTAGCCGGCCGTTTCGGCTCGGCCGCCAAGTTGCGCGATAAACCGCCACAAGAATCCGCGTTGTTCGGGATCGAGGAAGTTGATTCGATAACAAGCGGACTGCCGCGCGGCGCTCTCTCGGAGTTTGTCGGGCCGGCGTCGTCAGGACGCACCAGCCTGATGCTGGCGGCTCTGGCCGCCGCAACGGCTCGCGATGAAGTCTGCGCGCTGGTCGACGTGAGTGACGCATTCGACGCCGTGTCCGGGGAGGCCGCCGGCATTGACCTGGATAGACTGCTCTGGATCCGATGCGGCGGAAATGGAGAGCACGCGCTCAAGGCCGCCGACCTGCTGCTGCAAGGCGGCGGCTTTGGCTTGGTTGCGCTCGACCTCGGTGACGTCTCACCGCACGATCTTCGTCGAATCCAGCCGGCGTGGTGGTTTCGCTTTCGGCGCGCGATAGAAAACAAGTCAACGGTGATGCTGGTAGTCGCTCAGGAATCATGCGCCCGCTCTTCCGCGTCACTGGTGTTGGAGATGAAAAGAGAAGAGGCCGCATGGTCATCTCCCTTGGGATCTGAGGCGCGGCAATCGATTCCAGTCTGCTCTAATCTATTGCGCGGCTTCCAGATTCGAATCGAGCGCAACAAGCCAAACAAACTCGGTAAGAGAAGCGTAAGGATCAAGGCGATAGTCCAGTGAGTGCGAAATCCCGCGCGGACAAGCCCGGGCGCATTCTTCCCGCCATCAGGAGGGCGCTGTTATAGAAGAGATCGGCGTGAGCATCCGCCCTCCGTTGGTAGGGCCGGCCCTCCTACAGAGGACGAAAAGTTCTCGGCGCGCATGAACTTTCTTTGCTTCCGCATAGCGTGGTAGGATGCCGCCCTATGCCCCACAAAGAAGCGGTTCGGCCAGTCAAGCTACTCTGTTTTCCCAAGACCAGCATCCTGACAAGCTCATTGTTCGCCCTGGTTTTTCTTTGCCTCATGCCTGCCGAGCTTTTCGCCCAGGACGCGAAAACAAAGGACGACAAGAAGGAAGAAAAGCAGCCCGAGCAATTCCTCGTTAAGAAGGTCACGCAGGGAATGGGCCTCGATCGAATAGGTCCGTTGTCACCGGACGGAAAATCGGTCTTGCTGATAGGAAAGAAGCCGGATCGCATGCCGGCCCTGTACATAATGGATATCGCCGGCTTTGCGATTCGC
>JAHFUG010000670.1 GCA_023265195.1 Blastocatellia bacterium
CGCTGGACCGGTCCGGTTTGACTTACCTGGAAGTCAGTCCGCAGCACTTCGTGACGCCTCACTATCTCCGCGAAGCTTTCCCGCAGAGCTTCAACATTCAAGGCGCCTCTCAGCCTGAGCTCCCCCGATATGTTGTAAGCCGGGTTGCATGGCTCCAGTTGGTCGATGAACCACAGCCGCTGCTGCGCGAAAGACAGCGGTATCTCTCCTGCTCGATCCGCTCGGGTGATCACCGGAGCCGCCTGTCGAATCTCCGCGTGTTGCTCTACTCCTATCGCTTCCGCCAACCCGGCCACTGTCGGTCTCTCGAACAGCGCCCTTAGCCCCACTTCCACTCCCAGTACTTCGCGCAGCCGAGACATCACCTGCGTGGCGATCAGAGAATGGCCGCCTATGTCGAAAAAGTTTTCGTGAAGACCTACATGCTCGCGACCCAACACCCGTTCCCATATCCCAGCCACGATCTCTTGCACGGCGCTTCGCGGACTATGCGCTTCGCCGGCCTCTCCCGTCTCAACATCCGCCGGCAACGCCTTCCGATCCAGCTTGCCATTCGCCGTCAACGGTAACTCCGCCATCATCACGAACCCAGACGGCGTCATGTACTCCGGCAGCTTCCCTCTCAAATGCTTCCGAAGTTCAGGCACGTTAATCAATGAACCGTTGAATGCCACTACGTAAGCCACCAGCCGCTTCTCGCCCCTCTCGTTTTCACGAACGCACACCGCGCACTGCCTGACATCGGAGTGCTCGAGGATCACCGACTCGATCTCTCCCAACTCGATTCTATAACCTCGCACCTTCACTTGATGATCGATGCGGCCGAGGTATTCGATGTCCCCGTTATCCCGGTAGCGAGCCAGATCACCCGTTCTATACAATCTCGCGCCTTCGCCATGAAACCGGCTCGGGAGGAATCTTTCAGCGGTGAAGTCGGGCCGGTTCAGATACTCTCGCGCCAGCCCGGCCCCGCCGATATAAAGCTCACCCGGCACACCTATGGGAGCCGATTGATTGTAGGCGTCCAGAATGTACACTTGCGTGTTCGCAACGGGCCGCCCGATCGCCGGTGGCCCTTCTCCTTCTCGAGCCACTGGCGTGAATGTCGAGTAGGTCGTCGCTTCGGTCGGACCGTAAAGGTTATAGACTTCTTCAATATGTCCGGTGGCATACAGCCGTTCCACGAGTTCGCGGCCTAGAGCCTCGCCCGCGAGATTGACTCTTCTCACTGAAGTTGGAGGCGCGCAACTTCTCAACATTCCTTCCATCACTGAAGGAACGGTGTTGATCAGCGCGACGGTCTCTTTGGAAATCAAGTCCTCCAACGCCAACGCATTCTCGACCAATACAATCCGTCCACCGAAGCATAGAGGCAGAAACAGTTCGAAGATCGATAAGTCAAAACAGATCGAAGTCGACGCGAGAATCCCATCCAGCCAACTCTCCGGATACACATCGTGCGCCCAATGAAGGAAGGCGGCGGCATTTTGATGGGTGACGCCGACACCCTTTGGCTTGCCGGTCGAGCCCGATGTGTAGATCACATAGGCGAGGTTATTCGGCAGGGGTGAGCGCACCGGACCCGAGTTGTTCTCGTGTGCTAGCTCGCTTTCGAGTTCAGCGAGCCTGATCGTCTTAACTCCAATCGCCGAGAAATCCGGCGGCGTCTTTTCTTCGCTTCCGTCTACCAGGAGAAGCTTCGCGCCGGCGTCTTCCAACATGTATGAGATGCGATGCTCGGGATAGTTCGAGTCGATGGGAAGGTATGCCGCGCCCGATTTCAAGACGCCAAGCACGGCTACAAGCAGTTGCAGCGAGCGCCCGACGCATACTCCGACTCGGTCTTCAGGTCCGACTCCAAGGCTTCTCAGATAATTCGCCAGTTGATTGGCGCTCCTGTTCATCTCACGGTAGGTGATCTGCTCCAGGTTGAACGCGGCAGCGACGAAGTCCGGAGTCCTCTCGACTTGCGCCTGAAACAACGCCGGGATATGCCTGTCGCGGGGATAGTCCATCCCGGTTCGGTTGAACTCGATAACAACCTCGTTCCACTCCTGATCCGTCAGCAGAGGGATCTCCATCGCACGATGTTCGGGACTGGCGGTCATTCCTTCGAGCAGCCGTTCAAGATGATTCCCAAGCCGCGCCATCCTCGAGCGGTCAAACAGATCCGCGGCGTATTCGAGCGATCCACACAGCCGGCCGCCCTCTTCGGCAAGCGACAAAGCCAGATCGAACTTGGTGGCGCCCGTCTCGCCTATCTCGCCGCGCATTACCAGGTCAGCCGTCTCTATCGTCAGCTTGTGCGCCTTCTGGAACGCGAACATTACCTGGAATAGTGGTTGACGGTTCAACGTTCGTTCCGGCTGCAGTTCTTCCACCAGTTTTTGAAATGGCAAGTCCTGATGCGCATAGGCTCCCATCGCGGTCTCGCTGACGCGCGCCAACATTTCGCGCACGGTCGGGTTTCCTGAGAAACTCGTGCGCAAGACGAGGGTATTCACGAAGAACCCTATCAAGTCTTTGGTCTCTTCAAGGTTGCGGCCGGCTATCGGCGAGCCTGCCGCTATGTCTTCTTGCGCGCTGTACCGAGACATGAGCGCTTGAAACGCTCCCAGCAAAACCATGAAGAGAGTGACGCCTTCGTCTCTGGCTAGCGCCTCCACCTTCCGGGTCAGATTCTCGGATAGCGAAAAACTTGTTGTTGCTCCGTGATGAGTAGCGGCGGCCGGCCTCGGCCTGTCGCTGGGCAGGTCAAGCACGGGCGGGTCGGCCAACCGGCGCTTCCAAAACGCCAACTGCTCTTGCAGCGCCTCTCCGCTCAGCGACCTCCGCTGCCACATCGTGAAATC
>JAHFUG010000334.1:0-2868 GCA_023265195.1 Blastocatellia bacterium
TCAGTCCGTACCACGTATTTGGATTCTCGCCGTATTCGTTGCGCGCGCTGCTTGCGAAGCACGCGCTCAGGCCGAAGCTCTGGCGAATGTATGGCGGCCGTTCCTGCCTGGGATCGGGTGAAGGCTTCTCCGGCCGGGTTGAGAAGTTGGCTTCGAGCCTTGTGGCCGGCGCGAGCAATATTGGCTCGCTCGGCAACTATATCGAGACGTGGGCAGGCAAATGAAAAGAACAGGATCGGACAACAATCAGACAAGATTGGACTCTACGGTTATGTTCCTCCAATGTCTTGCGTCCACGAATCTTGATAAATGGCCAATGTTCTCCGTGGCGACTATGGCGCCTACACTAAGAGATTGGGCTGCTAAGATGACATCGCTATCCAACTCTTTTGGATCGGCGGTAGGCTTGCCCGATATTCTTGCTTCGGCCCAAAGTTGCGCCGCTCTCAAGATCATTCCGGTATTCAACGGCAAATAGGCCAATGATTCTTTCAAGAGGTCAAGGCGCTCAAGGGATTTCTTCAGGCCAGCGAGTAGCAGACTACGCCGCACTTCGTAGTCCGCAATTTCAGGAATAATGACTTCAACACCGGCGCTTAGCATTTGCCGCAACCATAGCGTGATCTCGAGATTTGGGCGAGGATGGGCAATTCTTCCCAAAGGGCCTGCATCCAGGACGATTGGTCTAGTCATGGAAGACATGCCTATCGGAGGTAGCATTCTCTTCGAGTAGGGCTCTTATTTTGGGCCAGTTTTCTTCGTCGTAGCCTGATTCATCCGCGAGCCACAGATTGAGTAATCGAATACAAGACTCGCTACTTTGTTGACTGGCCGGTACTCTCTCAGGATGAATATTTTCCTTCGCCTCAGCGCCGATATTTATGGTTACCATACCTTTTACCTTTCGAGCATTCTATACGGAACTGAATGCGGCTGGGAAGACTAAGGAAGAGAAATGAAAAGAGCGTTAATAACCGGAATAACCGGGCAGGACGGTTCCTACCTGGCCGAGCTTTTGATCCAGAAAGGCTACGAGGTCTATGGAATCGTTCGCAGGTCGTCCTCGTTCAACACCGACCGCATCGAACATATTTATCAAGACCCGCACGAAGAGAACGTCAAGCTGCGGATGTTCTACGGCGATCTGAACGACGCCAGCTCGCTCAACAAAATATTGCGCGATCTTCAACCCGACGAGATCTACAATCTCGGCGCGCAGTCTCATGTCCGCGTCTCATTCGACGTTCCCGAGTACACCGCCGAGGTGACCGCGCTTGGAACCGTTCGCTTGCTGGAGGCGATTCGCGACGTTGGATTGAGGCCGAGGTTCTATCAAGCGTCCAGCTCGGAGTTATTCGGCAAGGTGCTCGAGACTCCTCAAACCGAGAGAACGCCTTTTTATCCACGCTCGCCTTACGGCTGCGCCAAGGCTTACGCGTATCACATCACTGTGAATTACCGCGAGAGCTACGGCCTGTTCGCGTGCAACGGAATTCTGTTCAATCACGAGAGCCCGCGCCGCGGCGAAACGTTCGTCACGCGAAAGATCACTCGGGCCGCCACGCGAATCAAGATGGGGCTGCAAGATAAGCTCTATCTGGGCAATCTTGACGCGCGCCGCGACTGGGGTCACGCAAAGGACTACGTTGAAGCGATGTGGCTGATGCTTCAGCAGCTGGAGCCAGAGGACTACGTCATCGCGACCGGCGAGCAGCACTCGGTTCGCGAGTTTGTCGAGGAGACTTTTCGATTGCTCGATTTGGATTGGAAGCAGTACGTCGCGATAGACCCGAACTACTTCC
The DNA here is from genome assembly GCA_023265195.1 of Blastocatellia bacterium. GTDB lineage: Bacteria > Acidobacteriota > Blastocatellia > UBA7656 > UBA7656 > QHVH01. The sequence continues at coordinate 1,803 of JAHFUG010000334.1, forward strand.
GGCCCGCCGAAGTCGATACGCTGTTGGGCGACGCCTCGAAAGCGCGCGCGATTCTGGGCTGGGAGCCGAAAACAACCTTCAAGGACCTTGTAAGCATGATGGTCGGCTCTGACTTGAAACTGGCTCGCAGAGAGCGGTTGCTGGCCGATGCGCCGCTCGAATACGCCGCGACCGAAAGCCACGAAAGCTATCACATATGAAAAAGAGCGGAATTAGGCCACGGATGAATACCGATGAACACGGATAACGGGCCTATGAAGAGCGGGTTCTGGCGAAGACGGCGGGTAGTGGTTACGGGAGGCGCGGGCTTTCTCGGCTCTTACGTGGTCGAGCGGTTGAGGACGGCCGGCTGTGAGTCGATCACGATTCCGCGGTCGGCCGAGTACGACCTCAGGGACAGGGCGGCTATCAAGCGGCTCTATGAAGCCGCCCGGCCTGACCTTGTGATTCATCTTGCGGCGGTCGTAGGCGGGATCGGCGCCAATCAAGAAAATCCGGGGCGCTACTTCTACGACAATCTGATCATGGGGGTCGAGCTGATCGAAGAAGCTCGCAAGCGCGGCGTGGAGAAATTCATTGCGCTGGGCACGATCTGCTCTTATCCGAAGCACACGCCGATTCCATTTCGAGAAGAAGAACTGTGGAACGGATATCCGGAAGAGACCAACGCGCCTTACGGTCTTGCCAAGAAGATGATGCTGGTGCAGTCGCAGTCGTACCGCGAGCAGTACGGCTTCAACTCGATCTTCCTGCTGCCGGTGAATCTGTACGGCCCGCGCGATAACTTCGATTCGGCGTCGTCGCACGTGATTCCGGCTTTGATCGGAAAATGCGTCGAGGCGATCTCGCGGAATGAGCGGGCTGTTGAAGTGTGGGGAACGGGCCGGGCTACGCGCGAGTTCCTGTACGCGGATGATTGCGCGCGAGGGATATTGCTTGCGGCGGAGAACTATGACTCATCGGAGCCGGTGAATCTGGGCGCCGGCTTCGAGATTTCGATCGCGGATCTCGCGCGCTTGATCGCGCGGCTGACTGGGTTTCAAGGCGATTTCAGATGGGACGCGTC
>JAHFUG010000334.1:2968-8455 GCA_023265195.1 Blastocatellia bacterium
CCGTACATCGCCACAACCATTATGAACACCTTGAAGTTCTCGATCATCACGCCCTCGTTCAATCAAGGCCGGTATCTGGACGAGACGATTAGATCCGTGCTCGATCAGGGCTACCACAACCTCGAATACATCGTCATCGACGGCGGCAGCAGCGATGACAGCGTCGAGATCATTAAGCGGTACGAGAGTCGCCTTGCGTATTGGGTGAGCGAGCCCGATCGAGGGCAGACGCACGCAATCAACAAGGGACTCGCCAGGGTGACCGGCGACGTGGTCGCCTATATCAACAGCGACGACGTCTACCTGCCAGGCGCGTTCGACGCGGTAGCCGCGCGGTTCAGACACGAACCGCAATGCGAATGGCTATGTGGCGACACGGATTTGTTCTGGGACGACAGGCGGAACACCGAGTTGGTCACAACCGTGATTCCAAAATCCGCCGCGCATTGTTTATCGTGGGCGTATCGAGCTCCTCAGCCGGGGATGTTCTGGCGGCGGGCGCTAATGGGAGACGGGTTCGATGAGCGATGGCGCTACTGCTTCGACCACGAGTTCTATGTCCGGCTGCTGTTGGCCGGCCGCAGGTGCGAACATCTGGCGCAGACCGTAGCGGGCTATCGGCTTCACGGAAGCAGCAAGACCGTCGCCGAAGCGATCAGATTCGACGAAGACTTCGACGCGATCGCGAATATCTACGAGAGGCGGCTCGAAGGCTCGGACCGCCGCTGGTGCGCGGCGACACGCTTCTTGCGCCAATCATACTCGGCGAGTCTGACCGGCGATTCGCGGCGGGCAAGCGCATGCCTGCTTCGTGCGTTGACAATCCATCCGGAGGGCCTTTTGCGGCGTCCGTTCTGGGGATGCGCGCGCCAGTTGTTGCTCGGAGCGAGAAAGACGGGAAGGGCTGGAGGCGCCGGAGCCGCCACGGCTAGTTTGTTGTGAGTTATGTATTGGTTTAACGCATCGTGAAAATCAATGTACGGGCGGCTCTCCGTGGCCGCCCTCTTCAAGCCAGGCGTATTCATTAATAGAACGGCGCGAAAAGAGGGGCGGCCACGGAGAGCCGCCCGTACATTGATTTCTCTGGAAGACGCTGGATTAATGACCGAGAAGACGATTGGTTTTTCAGTGACATTGGTAATTCCCGTTCTCAATGAAGCGAAGTGTATCAATGCTTTGCTCGACAGCATCGCATCTCAGACGCATCAGCCCGGCGAGATTATTTTTGTTGATGGCGGAAGCACCGACGGCTCCGTTGATCTGCTGCGCGAGGCTGAGGTGAAATTCGACCGATCCGGTTTTGCAGGAGACAGACTAAAGTCCGCGGTACGTCGGCCTCGGCTGCGAGTGATCGAAGCGGGCGAGGCAACACCGGGCCGAGGCCGCAACATCGGCATCGCCGCCGCCGCTAATGAATGGATAGCGTTGACCGACGCCGGGATTGAACTCGATTCCGAATGGCTCGAGAGATTGATCGAACCGGCCGCGCGGGACGAATCAGTACGCGTGGTCTACGGCGGCTACGAAGCGGTCATAGGAAATTTCTTCGAGCGATGCGCGGCCCTGGCTTATCTCGCGCCGAGGCGGCAACGGCCGGGCGGATTGATGCGAGGGCCTTCCATAGCATCCGCGCTCATTCATCGCGATGTATGGACGGCCGTGGGCGGGTTCCCGGATATAAGGGCCGCCGAAGACCTGTTTTTCATGGAAAGAGTCGGCAAGTTTAATTTCAAAATCGGATGGGCTCCGTCCGCTATCGTGCGCTGGCGTCTCAGGCCGACCCTGGCTTCGACATTCAAGAAGTTTTTGCTTTATTCGAAACACAACGTGTGGGCTGGGCGGCAATGGGATTGGCACTATGGGCTGGCGAGAAACTATCTCGCCGCATTGCCGTTCGTCGCCCTGGCGATAGCGCACAGCCGCTGGTGGCTGATCGTTCCGCTGCTCGCTTCGTTCGCTCGGGTTGCAAAGAACATCTGGGAGCGCCGCGACGGCCGCGGCGTCTGGTGGCTTTTGAACCCGATTCAATTCGTGGGCGCGGCCGTTGTTATTCTGGTTATCGACTTGGCTTCGTTCGCCGGTTGGGCCCAGGCTGCTCTTCAAGAGAACGGGTCTTCCAAGGCGGAGGATCAGCCGGCTGCTTCATGAAAAACGTCCCCATTCGCTCGCTCTATATCTCTTACTTCGGATTGCGCGAGCCTTTGGTGCAAACCCAGGTTCTTCCGTACCTCCGGACCCTGAGCGAATCTGGCGTCGATATCTGGCTGATGACTTTTGAGCCTCGAATGAAGACGGCATGGACGGGCCGCGATATCAACGAGTGGCGCGAGCGGTTGAACGGCGCCGGGATCAGGTGGATCGGCCTGCCGTATCACAAGCGGCCCACATTGCCCGCGACGCTGTTCGACATTGCGCGAGGAGCGCTCACCGCTTCAAGAGTGAAACGCAAGCAGAAGCTCGACCTGTTCCACGCGCGTGGATACGTGCCTGCCGCGATGGCGGCGCTGGCGAAGTGGATTTCAGGCGGGCGAATGATCTTTGACGTGCGCGGGCTGATGCCCGAAGAGTACGTTGATGCGGGAGTCTGGCCCGAGAACGGGCTGCTGTATCGGCTGACCAAGCGAGCCGAAGCTAAATTGATAAACGCGGCGGACGGTTTCGTCGTGTTGACGGAGAAAGCGCGCGGGATAATCGCCGGTCACGCGGGCGCCCGCAACAAACCTGTTGAAGTGATACCGTGTTGCGTCGATTTCGACCGATTCAACGCGGCGAACGTAATTTCGAAGGAAGCGATCAGAGCGGAGTTGAGAATAGCCGAAGATCGCCGCGTGCTTGTTTACGCCGGCGCGCTTGGCGGCTGGTATCTGACCGATGAAATGGCCCGGTTCATCGCAACCGCGATGCGGCAGGACCCGAAGTCATACGCGTTGATAATCACGCAGAGCGATCCGGCGATTATCACGGATCGGCTCAAGAGGGCCGGCGTGGGCGCGCGGGACTTCAGCGTGAGTAGGGTCGCCCCCGAACGCGCTCCGCTTTATCTGAAAGCCGCGGACATTGCGTTGTCATTCATCAAACCGTGTTATTCGAAGCTAGCGTCTTCGCCGACCAAGATCGCCGAATACCTTGCAAGCGGCCTGCCCGTCGTCTGCAACGCGGGCGTCGGAGATCTGGATGAGTTGATCGAAGTCAATCGAGTAGGCGTGATCCTCAGCGCTTTCAACAGCGATGCTTATATCGAGGCTCTTCGCAAGGTTGAGGCTCTGAGCCGTGAAGACGATTTCGCCGCTCGTTGCCGTGAGACGGCGAGGCGTCAGTTCGATTTGCAAGCCGTGGGCGCAAAACGGTATCGAAATCTGTACGAGAGGGTGATGCGGAATCGAAGCGCCGGAGCCGCCGCGTACAAGGCTGCGTTATGAAGGAGAACACCGACCTCTTTTCAGGCGCCGTGCTCTTTCTGGTGATAGCGATTTCGTCGGTGGGGTTGCTTCATCTAACTTGGCGGCATCGGCAGACGGTCAAGCATCAGACGAAGCTCTTCCTGTGCGCGTTCGGCGCGCGGTTTCTGCTGTCGGTCATAATTTATGAATACGGCCTTGTGAATGTTCTCGGGGACGAAGATTCAAGCGGATGGATGTCGGGACTGGCGCTCAATGCCGAATGGACGAGGCGTAGCGTGGGGTTGTTCGACCTCCCCTCGGTTCTTACCGGCGCGTTCATGGGCCATCACAAGGGTTATGGATTTCTGGTGGGCGCGCTGTTTTACATCACCGACTCGCCCGCACGAATGCCGGCGGCGGTCCTCAACTGTTTCTTTGGAGCGTTGACGGTTGTGTTCGCCTATCGGATCGCAAGGACGCTGTTCTCGGAATGGGTGGCGTTGCGAGTCGGCTGGTGGACCTGCTTCTTTCCCTCGATGATCATCTGGTCGTCACAGACGGTCAAAGAGCCGGTGGTGATCTTGCTGGAGACGATCGCGCTCTACTGTTGCGTGCGGCTCAAGGTGTCCGGATTCTCGGTCAGGCACCTGCTCTTTTGCGCGCTGGCCATCGTGCTTGTGATCCCGTTCCGGTTTTACGCCGCTTACCTGGCTGGAGGCGCGGTCGCGCTCTCGCTGCTGCTCCCGCAATTCGGGAAGAGCAAGACGTCGATGGGATCGCTCCTTGGCGTCGCCGCGCTTGTCGTTCCCATGGTGATCATGTCGGGAGTGCTTGTTCAACACGAAGCGGAATTCGAAAAGTTCGACTTGAAGCAAATAGAGAGTTTTCGGGGGAACATCGCCAAGGACACGGGATCTGGAGTGGATAATCCTTATGACATGAGGACGAGCAGTGGTTTCGGGCTCTCTGTCGTGGTTGGCGGCGCGCATTTGCTGCTGGCCCCGTTCCCGTGGGAGCTCGGCGGCGGCAGTCTCCGCATGGCGCTGACGCTGCCGGAGCTGCTCGTGTGGTGGTGGCTCTTCTTTGTTGGAGTGTTGCCCGGGTTATGGTTCGTGCTCCGCAAGCGGTTGAACGACATTCAGCCGATGTTGTTCTTTCTCTTTGGACTGGGGCTTCTCTACAGCATGATGTTCGGCAACATTGGGTTGATCTACCGGCAGCGCGCGCAACTCCTGCCGTGGCTTTTGATCTTCGCCGCGGTTGGAATCGAGAGGCGCATGGCCCGCAAGAGGGAAAAGAAGGGAATGCGAGCCCGACAGGTCATGCCGCCGGCGCTGGGTACAAGCAACATAAGGCTGGTTCCCGAGCCGGCTGCGCGGCGAGCGGGAATGGTCCAGCGTTGAAATGAGTGTTGGAGTCAATTAATTAACTCACCGCGAGAGGCGCTCAAACATGAACGTGTCAGATATGAGCAAGCCATCAGAGACGGATTGGAAGCGGGTTAATGAGATGACGGATGAAGGAATAGATACTTCTGACATCCCGACCTTGGTGAGGACGTCTTTGTGCAGGCGCCGCTTCGGATGCCGAAGCCAGTCACGACGAAGGTTGACGCCGAATCTGCTTAGAGTTGAAACATGAACTACGAGTGGGATCCGAAGAAGGCCGAAGGCAACCGCCGCAAGCACGGCGTTGCGTTCGATGAAGCCACGACGTGTTTTTGGACCAAGTGGCCGTGTCCGGCCCAGACCCAGATCATTCCTTAAGCGAACAGCGGTACATTACGTTCGGGTTTTCGTGCTTTTGCCGCTTGCTCGCCGTCTGTCATACTTACCGGCCGGGCGCGATACGGATCATCACTGCCCGTCGTGCGTCACGCGGCGAAAGGAGAATCTATGAAGAAAGCTAAAGACGAAATGCGTTCGCGGTACAATCGCTCCGACTTCGCCACGCTGGAGCGCGGAAAATTCTACGCCGAGGCCGCCAAGGGAACGTCTGTCGTCCTGCTGGAGCCGGCGATCGCCAAGGCGTTTCCTACATCCAAAGCCGTCAACGAAGCGTTGCACGGCCTGCTGGCGCTCACGAAACAAACAGCACGCATCACCCG
>JAHFUG010000335.1 GCA_023265195.1 Blastocatellia bacterium
ATCGTTCACTTCATCCTGAGTCAGCACTAACTTCGACAATGTTGATTTTCTGGCCATGCCGCCAGAATAGCACATAAACACAATCTATGGATAATTATTACTGAAACGATATACTAGTCGTTGGCGATGATGTGTTTCTGTATGACGAGCATGCCGCCACGCACTCGGTTACGTTAAGAGAGTTGGGCGAAGTGCTTGCGAAGTTCAAAGCCAATATCCTTGGGCGGGGCGAATTCGAGTTAGTCAGTTTTCATAGCTGCTCGATGAGCAGCCTGGAAGTTGCTTTTCAACTGAAAGACACTGCAAATTACATGCTGGCTTCGCAGGGTCCCGCTTTTGTGGGCAGTTGGCCCTACAGGGAGATATTGATCCGCGTGTTCGATGACGTCGATAATGGACGCCTTGAAACCCCGAAAGGTGTTGAGGAAATGTTCAGGAAGTTCTTCGATTATGTATACCACAACAGCACAGACTATCTGTTGGCAGGCTACTCGTTCGAACTATGCTTGTGCGGCTTGAGCAGTAGTAAACTTACCTCTATCGGAGAGCCACTCAAAGCATTGTCTGATGCGCTTGTTGAAGGTCTGAGGAATGTGGACAACCCGCTGGTGAAGTACTGTATCCTGCTGGCGCACTGGAAATCCCAAAGTTACTGGGAGGAACACTATACAGACCTCTATGACTTCTGCTTCTGTCTCGACGGTTACTGCGGAGACTTCGTCAAGTCGGTCGAAGATCCAAGTCCTTACCGGAAAATTCAGACTGCGTGCGGCAAGGTGATGGACATCTTGGCGCAACCGAGTTCGGAACACTCTAACAATCCGGTTATTCGTGCGGATTTTGCCGGTCCCGACTCTCAATACTCACATGGACTCTCTGTTTTTTTTCCCTGGACTCGGCCAACTTCAGACAGGGCGATCATGAAAGAAGATGAGCAGCACAAAACAGAGTATGAGCAGTACCAATTCAATCAGACCGGATGGTTCAGTTTTCTCAATCAGTACTGGGGCTCTCGTGAATCCGTCAAGGACTCTACCATGCGCGGCTCTCATAGGGACGAGGAAGACCCGAGGATGAAAAGCGCTCCGGGCGTGGCCGCGAGTGCGGATGATGATTTATTCGAGGATATGGTCAGTATAGTGTTCAATTCCGAGGGGCCGCTTAACAGTAGGAACGCGTTATCGAAGAAGGTAAACCCGCCGGATCCAACAGGCGACGAGTGCACGTGTGGTTCAATAAAGAATCATTTGCGCGACACTCGGACGCGGCGAAAAAGAGGCAAAAGCGCGAAGCCGACGTTTCCTATAAACCAGACGCTCTTCGGCGATTGATCCGCATTGCGCAAGGCGCTGCTTAAGTCCATCAGCTCAGATACAATGGTTTCGGCTGGCGCCGGTTAAGAGATCGTTGGTGAGCATAGAGCGAGGAATTCTCTGACGGGCATTATCTAAAAGCGAGCGCCCGCCTCGGCGCCGCAGGTTCGGTCCGGCGAGAGTTCTCTTAACTCTCCCGCATTATGAGCGTCGTGAAATTGCTGCGCGATACATTGGTTTTTCTTTCTTGCTTGCTGTGTCTTGCGGCGAGCCTGCCGGCGCGGGAGAAGCCAAAGGCCAGCGCCCAATCGGAAGATGCCGTCGGTCAGGCTGAGGCATTGCTCGCACTTAGTGAGCGCCAGAATTACGATAACCATTCGGTTGCGCTACAAACGGCCCAACGGGCGCTCGGGCTTTGGCAAGCTTTGGCTAACAATGAGGGCGTCGCCCGCGCCTACACTCAAATTGCTGCATGTTACTTTGCCCAGAGCGATTTGCCGGAAGCGATAGTAAATTATGAAAGCGCACTCGGGCTTTGGCGCAGTCTTAATAACCCTCAGGAACAGGCTGGAATTCTAATAATGTTGTCCTATATCGAGGACCGCAAAGGAGACTGGTCAAACTCCATTTCGCTCCTCACCCAGGCGCAAAGTTTGATCGGGGAGGAAAATGACCCCTTTAGGATGGGACAGATCGCCAGCGGACTAGCGGACATTTTCAACGAATCCGGCCTGCCGGAAAACGGGCTCATCCAGTACCAGCGAGCACTAGATTATTATCGCAAAACGCCGGACACGATCGATGACGCGATGACGATCTGGGCGCTCGGAAGCACTCACTACCTTCTGGGAAACTACGCCGAAGCCGTGACCCACCTCCAGCAAGCGCTTGCCAGCGTGCCCCCGGGCAAGCCTTACGCTGCTATTTGCAGCGAATATCTCGGCAGGGTTTATGGTTCGATGGGCGATTTCCCCGGTGCTCTACGGCACTTGCAATCCGCTCTAGATATTTATACCTGGGCTGTTAATCCGAGGGAGGCGGCGCGAGTGCGGGGGATTATGGGCCAGATCTATCAGCAACAAGGAAAGCTGGCGCGCGCGCGGCAATACTACCAAGAAGCGTTAGTGACATTTCGCAATCTTTCTGACCGGATCAATCAGGCTGCTATATACTTTGCGATAGGACGGCTGGAGTTGAAGGACAGCAATTACGAAGTGGCGGAAAGAAATCTGCGGCAGTCCATTGAAAGCACAGAAAACATTCGTCGAGTTCCCACGAGCCGTGACCTCACGACCGCTTTTACCGCATCAATTTATGAGCGTTACGAGAGCTACATTGAATGTTTGATGCTCAAGCATCAAGCTGAATCCGCGCAGGGTTTCTCCGTGCGAGCTTTTGAGACCAGCGAATTGGCGCGAGGGCGTGCACTGGCGGAATTGTTACGAGCAACTGAAACAAACCTTGCGCCCGGTCTTGACCGGCAACTGGCGGCACAAGAAAAGGCGCTACGCCAGGCGCTCCGAGCGAAAGAAGACTACAAAGTGACGCTGCTGTCCAGTGCGTACAAGAAGGAAGAGCTTGGCGCGTTGCAGATAGGATTGGCGCGGTTAGAAGCGGAGCATAAGCAGCTCAGCGGCACTATCAGGGCGAGGTATCCTTCTTACGGACAAATGACGAATCCCGAAGCCTGGGATCTCCGCCAAATCCAGGAGGAAGTGATCGCCGACGACCAGACTCTGCTGTTGGAATACAGCCTCGGTTCGGATAAGAGCTATGTGTGGGTTGTGACCCGCGATCGCATTACCAGCTACGCCTTGCCCCCTCGGAAGCTGATTGATGAGGCGGCGGCAAAAGTATATAAACTGTTGTCATCCTCACCCAGCGCCGAAGTCGAGAAGGAATTGAACACGGCCGTTCAGGAATTGGGGCGAATCGTCTTGTCGCCGCTGACGTCGGAGATAAACAAGCGCCGAATCATCATCGTGGCGGATGGCGCGCTCCACTACATTCCCTTCCAGGTCTTGCCGGCGCCGTCGGCGACGGACAAGCCTCTCGTCGCCGAATACGAGATTATCAACGCCCCCTCCGCCTCGATCCTGGGACAGCTACGCAAAGAAGCGATACGGCGGAAGCCAACAAAGCTGCTGGCGGCTTTTGGGGACCCCACATTCGAATCGGATTATGCTCAACGCAAAGAAGCCGCGGACGGCGGCCACTCAGACGCCGTTCAGGCGCTGGAACTTGCGCCGTGGCGACGCGCATTGCGCGATGTGGAGATGAACGGAGACTCTTATGATCCCACCGCGGTTAAGCGACTCTTTTACGCCAAGCAGGAACTGGCCAATCTGCGCAAGGCCGCATCCGGCGGAGAGGTCTCAGTGTCGTCAGGTGCTGAAGCCACGCGGGATAAATTGCTAAACACGGATCTATCGCAATACTCGATTCTTCATTTCGCCACGCACGGATTCCTTGATTCGAGGAGGCCTGAGTATTCCGGCCTGGTACTTTCAACTGTAACAGTCGACGGCCAGCCGCAGAACGGCTTCGTAAGCTTGCAAGACATTTATGGACTGCGCGCGCCCGTCGATCTGGTTGTTTTGAGCGCCTGCCAGACGGCGCTTGGCAAAGACGTGCGAGGCGAAGGTTTGCTTGGATTGACTCGAGGATTCATGTACGCCGGCGCGTCCAGCGTGGTGGCGAGTTTGTGGAAAGTGGAGGACGAGGCCACCTCCGAGTTGATGCGGCAATTCTACAATAACATCCTGCAAAGGGGGATGACTCCGGCCGCCGCTTTGGGGGACGCGCAGAACCGTATCCGGCAGAGACCGGAGTGGCGGTCGCCTTACTATTGGGCCGGGTTTACGTTACAAGGTGAATACCGAGAAATCATCCGGCTTAGAACCGCCACGGCAACTATTGGTGTGGCTGGGAGAATTAGTATCGGCGGGGCAGCAACATTGTTGTTAGCCGCTGCTTTATGGTACAGGCGTTACAAACGGCGGCGTGATTATTCGACCACGAAGCGATAACTGCCAGCGATGCGTTGTTCGGCGCCGTCAGCTTGGACGCCAAACAGCTTCAAGGCGTATTGCTCTCGTGCGAGTTGCTTCACTGGAATAACCACCAGGACGTACTGCTTCCCTTCCTCAATCACCTTCACATGTCTGCGTTCTCCGCTATCATTCTCTAGCTCCACACGATGATGAGCAGCCGGAGGCGGTTCCTGAGGCAGGGTTAGAGAAATCTTCAGAGCTGTTACATTGGCGGGGATTCTCACCTTATCCGGCTGAGATCCTTCACCCCGATTGCTGTTGTTGACGGTCAATGTAAATGTGGCGAAGGTATCGTTCGGCGGTTGGCGAAGGAATAGTATCCAAACCGCGCCAATCACAAGGGCGGCCACTGCAATGGCGGCGCTTACGCGTAAAGCCTGACTCTGGCGGCTCCAAAACGCTCTGAAGCGGTTGCTCCATGGTGACCTCAACGAGGTCACACCGTTAGGCGGCATTGAGACAGCATTGCGCTCATCGACGTGGCGCAAAAGAGCAGCCGCCATAGCGGCGCGTTCCTGCCTAGCTGGTGTTATCAAGTAATTACGTTCAAACAGTTGCCGCCGCTCGAGCGTGAGATCATCGCGTAAGTAAGCGTCTATCAACTCCTCTTCAACCAGATTGATCTCAGGCGGCCAACTTTCCTGGGAAAAACACTCATCTTCGAACCGCTCCAAATCATCCTCAGGCAGTTCTTTCAGAAAATAGGCAATGATACGTTCGTCGGTCATTCTCTACCAGAAACAATCGCACGGCTTCCAGCAATCCGATCTCACACGCCCCCTTAATAGAAGATGCCTCAAAACTCCCGTTTGTGACGCGTTACTTTTGCGCTTCAAGCCTGTGAGACCTCGCCTGGACACACTTCGCCAACGTTTGCCGCAGGCGGCTCACGTTAATGCGAACGGAACCTTCGCTCCGATTCATTCTTTCCGCTAATTCGCGTCGATGTTCGGCTCGTGCCCGGCCTCGTATTTGATGGCAGTACTCCATGAGCATTTGCTGCTCATCAATGGTCAACAGTTCCAAGCAGGGCTTCAATATTTCATAGATTCGCTCCACCTGCTCATTGGAATGATTGATGACGGCGTTCATGAACTCGTGAAACGCTAAAATCTCGCGGACCAACAGGCGGAATCTCTCCTTAGCTATGTAGCGGGCAATGCCAAAGCAGAATTTGTCAACGTCAGGGACAACGGCGCCTGCCTCAACCTTCATTACCGCGCGATCAAGCGTCTCATCAGCGGCGCTCGCAGGATCGGTTAGCCCCTTCAGCGCAAAGAATCCCGTGAGTTTATTGTGAAGCTTCGCATAACGGCGGCCTGCTTCTTCGGGATCGGGAGCGAGACGCTTCAAAAACCGCGCAAAAGCGTCGGGGTTCATATCTCGCCCGCCCTTCGAATTGGCTTCATAAGCGTTCAACTCTTCCGCCTTCATGGAGATTGACCTTGAAATAGAGATTGACCTGGAAGCCAAAGGAGCCACGAGCTTTGTTTTTTAAGGCGAGCATTTGAAGGCATCACGGATCCTGCTCGATAACTCTGTCTAGGCTTTTTCGCAGACTGCGCTGCGAAAAAATGGCCCTTCGGGCAACCGATTATACCGCGCAGTCTGCGAAAAAGCGCGATCAGCTTTCAGCCGTCAGCGCTCAGCTCTTGGATTAGTCCGGTGAGCATGCGTTTTGACGACGCGGTAAGCCGTTTGCTCATGGGCTTTTATATTTAGGAACCAACTTGTTGTCGTTCTCATTTCCATAAGCGACTAATAGCACCGAACAAACTTGACACCAAGGGCTCCGCCCCTGATATCCCGAGTGCGGAGTGCGGAGTGTTGAATGCCGGATCACGCGGTGGTCCTCCTCGGAAACGCGAATAGAATTCTCGTAACGATTGGCATTAAAACGACTAAAACGCATTGCAGTAAAACTGTGTTGATACCATCTATCCTTGAATCGCTAGCAGGATACGACAACGAGGTAGGCAAATCAAATAGCTTCTAGTTCCCAAGAATAGAGAAGCCATGCGCAAGGCTGACTGGCGAAGCAGGACAGGGAGTGATCGAATCGCTTGTCATGCAATGTAAGTGACAAGAGTTTGGTCTCGTAGATACGACCTATCTGTAGCGCGAGGCCGGTATGAATCTCTCTTAGGGGGGCGTAAAAAAAGTAAGTTCCATTTTCCGAGGAGGTTCACCGCGTCGCAGAGGCCGCAGAGAGGGACTCAGAGAGGGACGCAGAGGGGGCTTGCTCTCTGCGGCTCTCTCAGCGATCTCAGCGACTCTGCGGTGAAGTTCTCACTTCACCTGCGGTCCTCATCTCGTGCTGCCGCATAACTCAAAACGGGAAGTTATTTTTTTTCGTCTCCTTAGCTCCGTTAGGAACGACCATTCTGGCGGAGATTGGGGCCGCTCCTAACGGAGATGGCAGCGGTGGGGGTATCGCTCATATCTACAGACAGGTGTCTCCTGCGGAGACAGCCAACAAGCGAAACCAAGCCGATCCCCGATCCGCGTGGACGCAGCAACACAGATTAGGACACTACCGAGCAGAGAGGGCAGAGAGTACAGAGAGGGCAGAGAGCAGGTCGAGTAGACAGGGGCTGGGGTTCAAGGCTCTTCTGCATTGCTGCGTTTCGCCCGTCTTCACTAGGCAGATCCAAACAACAATATGTCGTTGCAACTTCCTTTCTTTGAGGTTAGGATTTCCAGTTCCAACAATCCCTGAGAAGCTCCGCCGGGGGACGTATGCCGGGCAGAAGACCGGAGAAAGTAGCCGAACGAATAAAGGAAGAGGTTGGTCAGATCATCGCAGGCGGCTTGAAGGACCCAAGACTCGGGTTCGTTACCGTTACCGACGCACGCGTCTCGCCCGACCTGCGTCACGCGCGTATCTTCGTCAGTGTGATGGGGTCCGATCGAGAGATCAACGGTTCGCTTGCCGCCCTCAAATCGGCCTCGGGGTTCATTAGACACGAGCTAGGCTCATCGCTCCACTTGGTGCGAACGCCGGAACTGAGCTTCGAGTTCGACCAAACGGCGATGAGCGCCTCACGAATAGAAGAGATTCTAAGAGAGGAAAGCAAAAAACTGCGGGAGAGAGAGGAGCAGGACCAAAATAGTTCCCGGCCCGCGGAATAAGCCGTTGTATGCTGAGCCAAGTAGTTGAACTAATAGACAAGAACAGCAGATTCGTCATTACATCTCACATACGTCCGGACGGAGACGGGTTGGGGTCGGGTCTAGCGCTGTACTGGATGCTCCGCAGCCTTAACAAGGAGCCAACGGTCATTCTAAGAGACAGGGTTCCTCCCGCGTACACCGTGTTGCCAGGGTCGAATCTGGTGAGCGTGCAGCCGGACATCTCCGAGATTTACGACGCGGCGTTCGTAATCGAGTGCAGTGACGTAGATCGGCCGGGTTTGCCGGGTCTAAGAAATCAGTTTGTCGTCAACATAGATCACCACTCCACGACGCAACCCTTCGGCGACATCAATTGGGTCGACTCGACCGCCGCTGCTGTTGGCGAGATGATCTACAATCTTTGCAAGGCGCTCGGCGTGGAGGTCACCAAGGAAATCGCCGAGTGCGTATACACGGCGCTGTTGACCGACACCGGCAGCTTTCACTTTTCGAATACAACCGAGCGAACTCTCAAGATCGCTTCCGAATTGGTGCGCAGAGGCGTTGAGCCCGCTCGAATATCGCAGGCGATCTTTTATTCGCATCCGTTCGCGAAAATTCGCTTGCTTGGGATGGTCCTTTCGACGATAGAGCGCGACGAAAGCGGTCAGTTGGCTTGGATCAGGCTCGACCGGGCGATGATGTACGAAGCCGGCGCGACTGACGAAGACTCGGATGGAATAGTCAATCACGCGCTATCGATCAACGATGTGAACGCGGTAGCCTTCTTCAAGGAGCTGACGCCCGGTGTTTATCGAGTGAGTCTTCGGTCGAAAGGTAAGAACAACGTCGCGAAAGTGGCGGAGTCCTTTGGGGGAGGCGGCCACCGCAACGCCGCGGGCTGCCGAATCGACGGCGGCTATGAAGATGTAAAGAGGCGCGTGATCGAAGGGCTTCAAGCAGCGGTCGGATTG
>JAHFUG010000336.1 GCA_023265195.1 Blastocatellia bacterium
TTGATATCCCGAGTGCGGAGTTCGGAGTGCGGAATGCCGGCTCAGGCGTTGGTCCTCCGGGGAAACGCGAACACAATTCTCGTAATGATCGGCATAAGCGACTAACTACTCTCACTCAGGAGCTCTTCATTGAATCATAATAAAATCGCACCGACGGGGTGGCCCGCTTCGATAGCAACACACTTTAGGACACTACCCAATCTAGCCTCCGCCGTTCCGGCTCGTGTATATTCCATACCTTGTGAACACTCTAAAACCAAAACTGGAGGTTATTCCCTTGAAGAGAAATATTGCATTGGCAGCGCTGATGTTTGTTTGTTCCGGTCTGGCGTCAATGGCGCCTGCGTCAATAGCATCATCCGCATCAGCGGCAAAGGAGGCGCCGATGGGAGGAGGAGACGAAGCGAAATCAGTCTATGACTTCACGCTCAAGGACATCGACGGTCAGGACGTCAAACTGAGTTCCTTTAAGGGCAAAGTAGTGATGATCGTCAACGTGGCGAGCAAGTGCGGGTTCACGCCGCAGTACCAAGGCCTGCAAAAAGTCTACGCGGAGTATCAAAGCCAGGGCTTTGTGATCCTCGGTTTTCCCGCCAACAATTTCATGGGTCAGGAACCCGGCACGAACGAAGAGATCAAGACATTCTGCTCGACGAAGTATAACGTGAGCTTCCCAATCTTTTCGAAAATCTCGGTCAAAGGCTCGGACCTCAACCCGCTCTACAAGTTTCTCACCGACAAGACTACCGACCCCGACTTCGGCGGAGAGATCAGTTGGAATTTCAACAAATTCCTGATTGACCGGAATGGCAAGATCATCGCCAGATTCGGCTCGCCAGACAAGCCGGAGAGCGACAAGGTGACTCAGGCGATCGAGAACGCGTTAAAGTAGCCCCGGTTTCCGATCGAAGCGTGAGGGCGAATAGTTCATACTCCGTTTCAGATATCGAACGGATCAGCCCTGACCAACGGAACGGCGGACTTTCTATCCCGCTTGCTGAGTTGCCCCCGATAGCAGGCGGCAGGCTCTCGTTCGGCGTACGAGCGGTGTACAACAGCAAGCTGCGGGACGCCAAACGCGATGAGGTTAAGACCGACGGCATACCCGCCTCAACCTATTTAAAAGACATCCCGCAACCGGGCGACGGTGGAGGTTGGCGAATCGGCGCCGCTTATTCCATTGACTTCAAGGACAGCAGATTCGATTCCGGCCGGCAAGATCGACTTATGATCGGGCATAACAAGAGCCGAACAATGCGACCAGTCTCGCTACAGAGCCTGTCTTATGACGGCAAGCCCCTCCTTCGCGCTGCCGGAGGTGAAGTGCGGTTATATGCAAGACTGCGACGAAGCAACCGTGGAGGCAGCCCCGCGCTAGCTTGGAAGGTTATTAGACTCACACGATTGGGCTCACGCGAAAGCGTCTCTCCAGGTGATGGGATCGGCTTGGATTACTCCACTGTTGCTCCTATCCGCATCCCCAACGTGCGTCTCCGCCTTCCTTGCCTCACTACATGAAATCGGGAATAATCAGGGCTTCATCACGCGCCCCGGACTGGGCGCGAGCGCAACTGCTCTTCGATGTTTCTATGAAGCTATTCTTCTTGTCCTTCATACTGGCTTATACTCTCCAAGCCGGCGCCGCGCAGAAGCAAAATTACCCGCCGGTGATCGCGGATTCAAATGACCGGCGAACCAGGGCCGAGCGAGAGTGGAGGCGCATGCTCGATTTCTATCATGTCCCCCAGACGCCGCCGGATCTTTACCCCTCAACGTATCTTCCGCGATCCTTGCTTGGAGTCCCGGGCGGCCTCAATATCCTCACGACGGAGCCCGGGTCCAGTCTCGAAGACATTCAGGTTCTGGAAGCCGTCAAGGGCTTCATCGATCGTTGGCGCGAGCTTGTGGGCGGGGATCTTGCGTCGATTTCGCTGGTGAGCGCCGACAAGTCGGATCGCGGGAGACGCATCACCTATCGACAGGCGGCCTACCCTTTTCCTATAGCCGGCGGCTATGGTCAACTGACCGTTTCATTAAATGAGGACGGCCGTTTGATTCAACTGGACGACCGATTCATTCCCCTTGTGGATTTGCCCACGGGCCCATCAATCGACAGAGAAACCGCTGCCCGGAAACTGATCGGCCGCGTGTTCACCTATCGAGACATATCCGGCTCCGCTCAACAGGTGAGGATAAGCGATCGGTCCGCACTGGCGGTAAAACAGCTCGTGGTCTTGCCGATTGACAAGGTAAAAGGGCTGGAGATTCATCTCGCCTGGGAAATCGCCGCGGGCAAATCGCTGTCCTGGCTTGTGTACGTTGACGCCGTCAGTGGAGAAGAACTACGCTCGATTCAGAACTTTGACACCTAAAGGCAATGACCACCAAATGAACCATGTAATAACCAGAGACACCGACGTGCTGAGGGAGTTCCTTGGCGTTCTGGATGAAAAGCGGCGTAGCGCCTCTCCGTTCGGACGCCTTGCCGCGACAATCAAACTCGCCGAGCTAGGGAGGGAGACGGATTCGATTTCGATCGATAGCTCGGAGGATGACTTACGACTGTTTCGCAAGGAATTACATGACCGGATCGACGGTTCGCTTTGGCGGCGCATCGGTTCCAGGAGAATCGGCGGACGGCTGCTCACCTTTCTGCTTGTTCTGTTGTGCAATCAAGTAGCGATGCTCGCCGTGCTTGGGATAGCCGCCGCATTCTCCGGTGTTGCAGCCACTCCGTTGAGCAACACGCCGCCTCGCGAGGATCCCTTCTTCATATACGCCGCGCTGTTCTTATTTTTTTCAGTAACACCTCTGGCCGCTACAGCCGCCGTGATGGGAGGCCGCTTCTTTCCAGCCTGGCGAGTCACTATCCCAACGGCCTTCCTGATACTGGCGTTGTCGGCGCTGGGAACATACCTCGTAGTGAGAGGACGGGCGCATCCGTCAAAGACAAAGTCCTCCCTCGAACAGTTCGCCGTTCAGAGAGGCCTGACCCTGCAAAGCTATCAAAGCTGGGCCGAAATGAACTGGCTGATGAAGGATCGGAAGTTCAGACAGGATTACGAACGCTACCTTCGCAACGGGCCCGGCCGCTGGATCACCGCGAGATTCGATTCAGCCAGCGACGCCGGCTGGCGAGACTCGATTAGCGTGATGAACGACTACCTGGACGGCGGCCAGGACCGCGAAGGGTTCAAGCAATGGGTCAAGTACTATCTGGAACGCAACAGGGTCTTCTCCGAAGATCGCGTCGATCAGGAAGTCGCCGGTATGACGGCCGAAGTCAACCAGCGGGCGCTCGGAATCTGGCAACTAGAGCCTTTATTGAAAGAGCGCGACATTAGAGTTTATAGCGACTACCTGAACACGGCCGCCGCGTCGTCGAGGAAATGGGGTCTCGCCTGGTTCGGCGCTCTCACCGTGTTTTTCCTGGCGGCCTTCATAGCCGGCCCAATCATCGGCTTCATGGCAAGGACGCTGAAAGGCAATGGCGGAGGACAGGCTCTCTCTTCAACGGGCGCGAGCCAGGCCGGATCGAGGCATTCGTTTCCCGAGAGCGATAGGCTCACGGCGCCGTCGTTCTTTGACGCGCCTTACAAGGCGCTTGCAAACGTACATCGCTCGTTCTTGCGCGTGTCGGTGTCGGCGTGCGTGCTGGTTTTTCTCTTCTGGGCGTTCACCTATTCGCTGTCCCTTGCTTCGGGCCGCCATCGCGTCTCATCGCAGCTTGCTTTCATTCGAGGTTACATTCTTTTTCTTGGAAGCGGCGAAGATGACGACGGCGGGTTGACCGGGGCTAACGAGAAAGTGGAGCCGAACGCGGGCGCAGCCGAGTCCGGCAAACAATCAAAGGAACAGCTTTCGGGCTTGGTCACCGATCTACGCAGCCAGTTGGACGACGTTGACTACAACACCTCGAAGAAGCTCAAGGAGCAAGCCGGCCTGATCGCCAATCAAAGATCCGAGATCGGCGTGCTAAAAGGAACTGCTTCACAGGTTCAGCAGACTACCTCGGCGATCACGGAGCAGATTGCCGACGTGAACACTCGCTCCACCGCGGCCGACGCCAGAGCGGGTCAGGCGCTGGGTGACTCTACCGCCGCGAAACAGCAAGCCGACAGCGTCGAAAAGAAGGTGACGGCCAAGATGTCCGACGTTGAAACGAAGGCGGCTCGCGCCTCCGATCAAGCAGGGAGGGCGACGGAGCGCGCGACGATTCTGACTACTCGCACCGACGCCCTCGAAAAAGAGATGGACCGCCGCGCCCGCGAGGTCGAGGCCCGAACCGAGGAACTCGGCGAACGAACCGCCAAGCTGGACGAGGACGCAAGGAACCTGCGCCGGCTCCAGATCGTGGCGTTCACCGCCTTGGTGGCCAAGATCAAGTCGGAGACGGACGACCTCGATCACAATACGCAGTCTATGTTCTATCGACTCCTCAGAAAAGGCGAGGCCCGCCGTGACGCCGCTTCGCTCGCTGAGCGAGTCAGTCAACTTGCCACTGAGCTTCGAGGCGTGGACGATCCCGACGGCAAGCAGTTGATCGAGCAACTCGAGGAACTTGGGAAACGGGTGGGTGAGATCACGGCCAGGGTCAAATAGGCCGATGTACGCGCGGTCTTTAGCCTCAGCAAACCTCAGCCTCCGCAACCCCAAAATGTGGTTGCAGGCCCTCCATAGGAGGGCCATGTTTATAGCGCGTATGACGGGACGTTCCGCCCTCCGTAGGAGGGCCATGTGCTCTCTGAAGTGGATTTTAGTTTTATTGTTCCCTTTGAACATAAATGGGCATGGCCCTCCTGACGGAGGGCGGATGTTGCGCCGATTCCTGCTATATACATGGCCCTCCTACGGAGGGCGGGGTTTTGGTCTGTCGGCTCTGAAATGGACCGCGCGCCGGGTCAAGCCGGTCTCCCATGCGTTTCAGTAATCTTTCATCAAATCCTGAGTTCTTTCCTAAGACGCGAATGTCAATCCAGGAGGAAGCCCGGCCAACCAGTCCCGCAGTCTCTGATCTCGTTCCCGGCTCTCGGCCGAAACGCAGCCGCAAGTTCCTCGAGATTGTCCTCGCTTTCGCCGTCCTCTTCGCCCTGATGTTCACGATCGAGTTCGCCGGGCCCGCGATATTAGACAACGACGGCTACTATCACATCCGGTGGAGCAAGATGTTGCGCGAGTCGGCTCCGCGCGTTCCGGAGTTCAAGTGGCTGCCGCTCACGAAGCTGAATGAGCGCGACTACGCGGATCACCATTTCTTGTTTCACGTTCTGTTGATCCCGTTTACATTTGGCGATCTCAGGTTAGGCGCAAAACTCGCCGCCGCCGTATTCAGCAGCCTGGCTTTGACTACTCTATTCGCTTTGCTGGTCCTCTACGCGGTTCGATTTCGCTGGCTCTGGCTGATACTACTGGCCGCAAGCTCCCAGCCCTTCCTGTACCGGATGTCGATGACTCGCGCGCCGAGTCTCTCGATCGTTCTTCTAGGGATCGGCTGTTACTTGATCCTCGAGCGGAAGCGCATCCCGCTTGCTTTGCTCAGCTTTGCTTTTGTTTGGGCATACAGCCTGTTCCCGTTGCTTCTCGGGCTGGCGCTAGCCTACTCGGCCGCGATTTACGTTAGCGAGCGGCGGGTCGAATTCAAGACTCCGCTGGCGTCGATTACGGGTCTCGCCGCCGGCCTCGTCATCAACCCGTATTTCCCTAAGAACCTCTCTCTCATTCGAGAACATTTGGAAATGAAGCTTTCGTCGACGTATCCGGTTGAGGTGGGCGTCGAGTGGTATCCCTATGAAACCTGGGCGTTGGCCGAGTGGAGCGGTTTGGCGCTGGCAGTGTTCTTCGCGGCGCTCTTCGCATTCGACTTCAAGCAGCGAGCCCGCGACGTCAAGCCTCTCTTCTTTCTTGTCGTTTCGACGATCTTCTTGTTGATGCTGCTCAGATCGCGAAGGTTCGTGGAGTATTTTCCGCCGTTCGCGGTCCTTTTCGCCGCTTTCACCATCACACCGAAGCTGATCGAATTGAAGCTGACCTGGTGTAAGCGAGCGCTCGACCGGACGATCGCTTCCACCGCCGCGGCCCTCGCGACGGCTGTCTTGATCGTATGGACGTCGGTGAATGTGCGGGGAGCCTACACGAGTATGCGCGAGGAAACTGATCCGGCGAAATTCAAGAGCGCGGCGCAATGGCTTGTCGAGAACACTCCTGCTGATTCTATGGTCTTCAACACCGACTGGGATCACTTCCCGATGTTGTTCTATTACGACACGCATAACAAGTACGTCACCGGGCTGGATCCAACGTACCTGTACGACCGCGACCCGGAGTTATGGAAGGTCTACGAGAGGGTGGCCGGCGGCGATGAAAAAGACGCGGCTTCGATCATTCGGGACCGCTTCTACGCCGAGTACGTCGTGACCGAGAATCGAGGGTCCTATTTCATGAGATCCGTTGAGGCAAGCGGCGCGTTCGAGACCGTTTACTCCGATCGCGACGTGGCCGTGCTGAGAATTCGTGGAGATTGACACCGAAGGCCGATGCGGATAAAGCCCGCGATTCCGCGCAAAGGGTACAAAGTGGGTCCGAATCTGGAGAATCATTTTAGAACGACGGCGGCGACCGTTATACGCATACGGTGGAACGCCATCGAATGACCAGCAACGCAGGCGTCAGCGCGGTGCTGCCGCTATCGAGATTCAGATCAGAAGTTGAGTTTCAGAGCCAACTGAATTACTCGCGGATCCCCTGCCGATGTGATGGACCCAAAACCCGGAGTGCCTAACACTACGTTTGGCGCCCCGAGAGGCGGCGTATTAGTCAGATTGAAGACCTCGGCTCGGAACTCCAAGTTGACTCTCTCGCGAATGTAAGTCCGTTTGATCAATGCGATATCGGCGTCCCGATATGCGGGGCCCCGGACCGGATTGCGCGAGCTATTGCCCAGCGTGAATTGCGGAGCCACGACGAATGCAGCGGTGTTGAAGAACTGGGCCGCGCCACGCTGAGAATCAGGCAACTCGGGGTCCGCTATTCGGTTCGGCCGTTGCGCGCCGAATCCGGCGAAGGCGTTGAAGTTCGTCGCCTGAGTAACCGCCAGCGGCAACCCTGATTGCAGCGTGACAACGCCGGCAAGTTCCCAGCCTCGAAGAATTCTTCCTGCGAACCCAAGCGGACTGAACGCCCGTCCAGATCCGAACGGAAGCTCGCAGGTAAAGCTCGCAACGAACACATTCGGGATGTCGCCGCTGGAGACGTCACGTTCCAATTTGCGATTAAAGCTGTCGGCCACCGGAAAGTTCGCGATAGGGCCGGTTAGAATCGAAGCATCAAAGACCGACGAGGCTTCGTCTATAAGCTTGGACCTGGTGTAAGCAATCAGAAAAGAAACGCCTTTCGACAGACGCCTCTCGATCTTCATTTGAAGCGCGTTGTAGTTTGTGTTGCCGACGTTGTTGCGAAACAGACTCACCGTTGTGAAACGAGGAAAGGGCTTCAAGAGCTGCGCTAACGGGATTGTCGGATCGCCAAGAGATGACGAGCGCGGAATGAGCCCGAAGAACGGATTGGGCGCGCGCTGAAGCAATGCCGCCCCCATCTTTAGCTGCTCGACGGTCAGTTGATTGATGTTCGTGTCGGGTATCCCAACGTGAGTGATCTTCGAGCCTGCGTAGGCAATCTCGAAATACATGTTCGGGCTCATCTCGCGCTGAATCGCGAGGTTCCACTGCTGTGCATAACCGGAACCAAGGCCGTGATCCACCGAGAACACTCCCTGGCCGAGACCGGCGCCGGGTGTGAGCAGGATAGGCGCGACGCTCGGCCCGTGCGAAAGCGCGAACGCGGGATTGATGTTGTCGAGCGTGCGCTGGCTAACGGTCTGGATGAATGGGAACTGCGGATTAGTGAATGGAGTCGTGACGCCGGCCTGCTCGATCCATATGAACCGTAGCCCGACCGGATCACGGTCTTCTCGCCCAGCCGGCATGCGACGCCTAATCTCGGCCCGAAATCGAGCTTGTGAAGCTCACGCCCGGACCGGGGGAAGCCGTCTTTGCCGAGGAAGTCGAATTGCTGAGTCATTAGGTTGAAGATTGCTCCTTGATTGTCGACTTCCGTGGACGGGAAGTTGAGCGTGTACCTCACACCGGCATTGATAGTTAGTCTTCTGCTCGCCTTCCAATCATCTTGAACGAAGTATTCCTCGACATGAGCGCGAGGCCTGATAGCTTTTTGCTGGAGGTCGATCGAAAAAGTCTGCACCTGACCTAATAGAAAACTCGCCAGCGGATTTCCAGTTCCGGTGGCTCCCGGCAAGTCCGTAAACAAGTTGCTGAATTGAAATGTTCCGGTAGGAGAAGGCGGCTGTATGATATCGAGCCGTTCCCATCGAAAGTCCAGGCCGGCTTTGATTGAGTGCTTCCCGTGCTGAAAGGCGAACGTATCCACT
>JAHFUG010000058.1 GCA_023265195.1 Blastocatellia bacterium
CACAGGATCCACAAGCCATGCCTAGTGTCTGTACTTTCGCCTCGCGCCCAAATTGCCTTTTGCGTCTTTTTCGGCATTGCGCTAGATGTGGTCTCTGAATAACACCTAGTTATCTTTAGACTGCTCGGACTAACGATAGAACCTCGACCACTGCTGCAGATTCGATGTTCAATGGGTGTGTGGAATAAGGTGCGCGGTTGCTCCAACGGGGGTCTTTGGGTGGATCATTCTTGGAAGGCAGACGCGGATCAGTCTTGCGAGCGTCGTAGCGACAACGAGGCCGATCACGACTCGCTTTCGGCAAAGTTGACACCCAACTACGCGGTTAGCCTGCAGTTCGGTGACAGCTAGCTAAGCTAGATTGGATTCGGTTTACTTTTAATCGGTCTTGCCTAAGGCCTGATGAGTGATTCCCGAACGACGGCCACCAGCGGACGACCGGCAAACAGGTTAGACGGCTATCTTATCTAAAGGTTCTCTATCTTCACCGGTTCAATCTCATCGGCCAGGTCGAAACCGAAAATCCGCGAGTAAAAATAAAGTTCGGCGTCCATCGCGCGTTTTATGTTTTCGGCCCGGCGAAATCCGTGACCCTCTCCCTCGAACGGTACGTATGCGACCGGCAGTCCCTTTTTCCTTACTGCCTCGAACATGAGCTCGGCTTGATTCGCAGGCACAACCTTGTCGTCCAGCCCTTGAAATAAAATGATGGGACAGGCCAGCCGATCGGTGAAGTGAATCGGCGATCGCTCGCGGTAAAGGTCCGCCTTCTCTGGGTAAGGTCCGACCAGGCTGTGGTTGTACCGCGATTCGAATTTATGGCAATCGCGTTCGAGAGCTTCGAGATCGCTGACCCCGAAGTAGCTGGCTCCCGCTTTGAAGACGTTGCGAAAAGTGAGCGCGGCCAGCGTGGTGTAACCTCCTGCGCTCGCGCCTCGAATGATCAGCCTGTTCGGATCAGCCTCTCCCCGTTCGACCAGATATCTCGCCCCGTTTATGCAGTCGTCGACATCAACGACGCCCCACTGTCCGTTCAACCGCTCGCGGTAAGCGCGGCCGTAGCCGGTGCTGCCTCCATAATTCACATCGAGAACCCCGATTCCGCGGCTCGTCCAGTATTGTATAGGCAGGCTAAGAGCCGTCGATGTCCCGCCGGTCGGGCCGCCGTGACTTATGACCAGGACAGGCGGCAGTTCTCCCGCCTCGCCGGCGTAGTCAGGGTTCTTGGGTTGGTAATACAACCCGTGAGCCGTCTTCCCTTCACTGGTCGGAAACTCGATTGCCTGTGGAGCCGATAGGTACTCGGGATCGACGACAAGACTGATCGATCGCCTCAACACCGTGCTGTTTCCGGTCGACAGGTCCAGTTGAACGATGGAAAACGGATCTATTGGGGAGCCGCCGCGGAAGGTCACGTTGCCGCTGCCGGCCCGGACGCTCGATATGTCGGTGTACTGAGTGTCTATCGGAGTCAACTTGGAGGTTCCCGGATCCAAAGTGGCCACGAGCCAAGCTCCATTTTGATTGTACGCGCAAACGATTCGATCATTGGATTCGAATGCATAGGCCGACATGCCGAAGGTCCAATGCGGCGCTCCGAACTCTGCTTCCATTTGAACTACCGGTTCGACGGCGTCACCGGCGGCGCGATAGAGATTCCACCAGCCGGATCTATCCGAAACGAAATACAACACGCCTCCGGGCGACCATTCCGGCTGGCAAATCGATTCGGCCGCGCTTCCGGCGATCAACCGCGCCGCCGCCGGCAAGCCGTCGTTGTCTATCTCGGCTACCCACAATTCCGCGCCGTCCCAGGGCATGTTCGGATGATGCCAAGTCAGCCACGCCAGACGTTTCCCATCGGGACTGACTCGTGGTGATGAATAAAAATCATTCCCGGAGACGAGCACGCTTTCGCCTCCTCCGTCCAGCGCAATGGCGGACAGAGTATTGGTTGTTTCGCGCGTTCGGCCGGTGTGATCTTCTCGCACGCAGATGATTCGGTTTCTCAGGTGATCGATCACGAAATCCGCGTACCTCATGTTCTCGGAGGAAGTGAGAGGCTCAGGCGGCTTGCCGGATCGCTGAATGTATACCCCGTTGTCGTTGAAATTCGAGAACACCACCGAGCCATTTCCAGCCAGGTAAGCGCCGCCGCCATACTCGTGAACGCGTGTACGAGCATCGAACTCGGGTCCGGTGACGTCTTGAACCGGCCCATCCGATGGTTTGCGCACGATTCTGTTGCGCCCTCCCTCGATTGACCGGCTCTCGATCCAGTAAACGTCGCTTCCGTCTAGGACTATCTCACCCAGACCGGTGACGCCGGCCGAAATGAAATCAGAGCTAATGGGCGATTTCCACGAGCCGAACGGCGCGGTCCGTTTATCCCTCATTGCGTCAACTCCAGACACGAAGACAAAAGGCGTACGGCAACCTGTATTTCAGAGCCAAGTGAGCAAGCATCGCACAAAAGATTACTGTTCGTAAAACGCCAGCGGCTGGGTTATACTACGCCTCGATCTGCCTCCGCGAGATTAATCCACCCAACGATAAATGAAGCCTCGCTTCCTCCTGAGGAGACCGGTATGAGATGCCCGAAGTGCCATGCAGAGACTCCGTCGGACGCGCTAGTCTGCCCTGGTTGCAAGCTCCCTACACCGCGGGGGCGTCAGTTCAAAGCCGACAAGCGAGCAGGAAAGAACCCGAAGAGCCCGAAGAAGATCAAAGAAGCAAAGCGCCACCAGAGATCAAAGGCCGTTAATATCGCCCTGGGCAGCGTCATCGGTCTTATCGCCGCCGGATTGGGCGTCTATCTCTATATGGCGTTAATGTCGGGGGCCACGGAAATAGACCCCAAGGCGGCGGGCGAAATGCTGGTCAGGCTGCGCCGGTTGCCTTCAAGTGAACAGGGTCTTTCCGTTGACGATAAGATGAACCAGGAGGTCAAAAAATCCCGGGACTCGGGCCAGTTGCTCAAATACCAGGGCTGGACGATGCGGCCGGTTCAAGGTGACAAGAAGAAGATTCTAATAACGTTCAGCTTCGTGGAAAAGGACTCGGGAGAGAAACGCGCGGAATGGGTTGCCGACACTACCAACAACTCATTTGCGCCGCGGACGGGCCTCGCATCATCGGTGTACGCGGCTAATAACGAAAGGCAATAACCGCTTACGTATCTACCGTAACTAAGGCTTCGCCTGATTTCCGCGCCTTCGGTCGTATCTTACTATCTGAAGAGATAAAACCGCGTGGTCGCGCGCGCAACCAAACCTTAAACCGTTCAAGCGGCTTTCACCTTTCACCAAGGTAAGGCTGCCCGCGCGTCCGCGGCGGATTCTCCTTGATTAATGCCGGATGGACGGAGGTCCTAACTCTTCCCGGCTTTCTTGAGTGACGTAACGGCTATGAACTTCTTGCCGTCCTTCTCGGTAACCTCGCCCGTGGCTTCAACCGTCTCGGCCACGAACGGGATGAGTTTTTCATTCTTGTTCGCCGAGTAATCACCGGTGATCGCATAAACGGTGTTAGTTCCGTTTTCGACTATCGCGAGCTGATTGCCTTTTTTCGCGCACGAGAGCGCGCAACTCTTGTGACCCTCGCCTCTCGCGCCGTTCTTGCCTTCATAGCATGGCAGGTCAACCACTTCACCCGTAATCTTGGCGTCCTTTGGCATGCTGTTGGCCCGCGCCCCGCCAGCCGTAATTGCCGCGCCGAGCGCCATCAAAACTACAGCAAGGACGATCATTCGTCTGGTCATAGTTTCTTTCTTCCTTTCGCTTTGATTGTGTCCACTGGTTCCGGCCGGGATTCGCAAATCAATGCAACCGCCCGCACCGTCTCTGCAACTGTCCAGCGCCTCACGCATCGCCCGTGGTCCGTAAAGAATTCCTATTCGGATCCTCCGGACAGTGAAGCGGCAAAACCACCTCCCGCATCGAGCCCATTCTATCAGAGAGCGATGGCAATACAAGGCTCGAGGATGTATTGTTCCGGCGAGAGAAAGCAACGCTATGGAGCTTAGACTCGGCTTCATTGGTTTCGGCAACGTGGCCAGGGCGTTCGCGCGAATCCTCGCGTCGCGCAGTAGCGAGCTTGCACGCGATTTTGACCTGATCGTCCGAACGACCGCGATTGCAACCGGATCTCACGGCTGCATCGTCTCCGCCGAAGGACTCGATCTGGATCTGGCTGTCACCACCGCCGAGAGCGGCGGCCGCCTTACCGCTCTTCCCGGAGCGATCGACGCGGACGAGACGACACGCGTCGTTGCAATGTGTGAAGCCGACGTTCTCATCGAGACCACTCCCCTCAATCCCATCGACGGCGAGCCGGCCACGGAATGGATCAGGAAAGCCCTGCTTCGCCGAATGAGCGTCGTTACCGCCAACAAGGGCCCGATCGCGTTCGCCTATGACGAATTGAGCGCTCTGGCTCGCGAGCACGGCGTTTCATTCCGGTTCGAAGGGACCGTGATGGACGGAGCGCCGATTTTCAATCTTGCCGAAAAATGCCTTCCCGGCGTCCGAATAATCGCGTTAGCCGGCGTATTGAACAGCACGACGAACTACATACTGACGGGGATGGAGCGAGGGCGCTCATTCGAGGAGTGCATAGCCGAAGCCAAACGCATGGGAGTCGCCGAAGCAAACGCCGATTATGACGTTGACGGGTGGGATGCGGCGGTGAAGATCGCCGCTCTGGCGAACGTCTTGATGGACGCGAACACGAACCCCAGGAACGTCGAGAGACGCGGCATCAGATACATTACATCCAAGGATCTCGAGGTTGCTTCCGCCGCCGGGGCGATCGTGCGGCTTGTGGCGCGGGCCGAGCCGCTGCCGTCCGGTTTGAGGCTCACCGTCGGCCCCGAAACCGTGCCGATTTCATCACCGCTCGGCGCTCGAGGAACGACGAACGCGCTCATACTGCGGACCG
The DNA here is from genome assembly GCA_023265195.1 of Blastocatellia bacterium. Lineage (GTDB taxonomy): Bacteria > Acidobacteriota > Blastocatellia > UBA7656 > UBA7656 > QHVH01. Next base: position 4,939 of record JAHFUG010000058.1, read on the forward strand.
ACTTGATGGGCGAGATCGCGGTGATTGAAGCCGACCCAGGCGTTGAACAAACCGCTTATGCGCTCCTCAGCGATCTCATCAATATCCACCGCGATAGAAAGGCCAGGGGAATCATCCGGCGCGCTTGATGACCTCTTTAACCAGCGAGGAATAGTCCGCGGCCCCGTCGCTCGACGGCGCATATTCGAAGACCGACTTGTGCGCCTCCTGTGAATAATCAAGTTCCGTGCGCTCGCGAACAAGCGTCTTCAGCATTCGGTTCTTGAATAGCTTCTTCGCTTCTTGTCTGACCGCCTCCGGACCGCCGCGCCGCGTCGTGTAGAAAGTCAGGACGATTCCAGTCTGCTCGCTGTCGATTCGGGCGTCGCGCGTGTGAGTGTCGACGAATTCGATCATCTGCTCGATCGACCTCAGTCCAAGCCATGTCGATACGCATGGAATCAAGAGGTAGTCGGATACGGAGACAACCGCCGAGGCGGCTCTTCCGAACTCCGGCGGACAATCAAACAGCACGAAATCGAAGGCTTCGCCTTCCACCCTTGATTTGAGCACCTGCTTCAACGGGCTGGTGATCGCTTTCAAGCTCTCGGCCGCCGACAGCGCTTGCATCAGCCGCCGGCCTCCGCTCGGCAAGAGCCACACCGACTCGCGCACCGGCTGCGGGGTCATGTCGCCACCCTCGATCATGCTCGCGAGCGTGCTCGGCGACTCGCCGGTTCCGGCGATGAACCGCAAGTTGTCTTGCGGGTCGCAGTCAACAAGGAGTACGCGCGCTCCGGCAAGCGCCAGTCCAAATCCAAGGTTCCAGGTGGTCGTGGTCTTTCCCGTACCACCTTTCGAGGCTGCTATCGCTATTTGTTTTGTCATGCTATTCGCTCGAACCGCGCTCCCGGATCATTTGGGCTCGATTGGAGGAGGAACCTGCAGCGAAGCCGTGATTCCCTGCTCCAATGTAGCCTTGTAAGCGGCGTAGTGGTGATATGCGACAATCATAAGACCTATGAATGGTATCGCCAGGAAGACGCCCGTCACGCCGCCGATTTCCGCGCCGGCGAGTATCGCCAGCACCACAACCAACGGATGCATCTTGATCCCATGACCGACTATTCGGGGATAGATGACATAGTCCTGCAAGATGCGCATGACCGCAAGACCCAGCACCACGAAAAGAGCCGTCTTCAACGAAATAGTAAGGCTCAGCCCGAAGGCGATCGCGATGGCAAGCAGCGGCCCTACCATCGGAATAAACTCCAGGACGGCGGAGATAGCGCCAAGCACGATGCCGTAGTGATGCCTCATCGCAACGAAGAAAACGGTAGCTAGTACCCACACCACCAGACAAGAGGTGATCTGCGCCCTGATGTAGGCCGCCAGGGTCTTACTGGCGTCGATGAGCAATCTGTTTGTACGCCGTTGCAGGCGTTCATTCGGCATCAGCGATACGACGGTCTCTCGAAATCGGTGGCCGTCCTTGAGCATAAAGAACGACATTATAGGAACAAGAATTATCCAGACCAGATATGTCAGTGAATCAAAGACGCCCGAGAGGATGCTGCCGATTTCAGGCGAATTCTCCTGAACCATTGTTGTGACCTTGTCCAGGATTTTGTCTCGCCATTCCCGCGGTATCTTAAGCTGCGCCATCCAACTGCTGGCGTCGTCCAGCCGAGTTTGAACCCACTTAGTCGTGTTCGAGGCGTATTGAGGCAAGTTCTTCGCCAACTGAGATAGCTGATCGCCCAACAGCGGAACGATTATTTGAAGCCCAATGAAGAGCACGCTTCCAAACACAAGGTAAACGACGGCGATCGCCCAGCCCCGCGGCAGCTTGAACTCGCGACGGCCTATGTAAATTGGCTGCTCGAAGAGCCGTACAAGAGGCGCAATCAGATAGCAAAAGAACACCGAGACGATAACCAGGAGCAGAACCTTCTTAATCTGGTAGAGCACCCACAGAGCCGCGGCGATTCCAAGCGACAGGAAACCGACCCGGAGTATAACGGAAGTCCAGAGGCTGATTATCTGGCTGCGTTCGAGCGCTCCTTCTTTCACTTTCACATCTCCCAAATGGGGCGAAAGTATATCATGGAGCGGGATGGTGTCACGTGATTAGCAGGCAGATTCAAGCCGTTTTTCTTGCGCGCCTTGGATGAGCCCGAGGCCCCAAATAGAAGGAAAGACATATGGCTCAGTGTCCGAGTCCCTGAGCCAGTCCTGGCAAGAGGCGTTATAACAAGCGCCCCTGCTAACTATGACTAGCCAAGGGCTCCGCCCTTGATATCCCGAGTGCGGAGTGCGGAGTGCGGAGTGCGGAATGAGAAGTGCGGAATGCCGGATGCGGTTTGCTCGAAGAGGTCGGAGGTCGGAGTTGAATAATGGTGAGTTGAACGTCGGCGGCAACGGGTGGAATATTATGAGCCACGAGGCAGGCAACTGGCGGTCATGAATGCGCTGGTTCAGTTCAGCCACATAGCCGCTCAAGGTCTGTTCACCACCGCTGACTTGTTGTCGTTCTTATTTCCATAAGCGGCTAAACATTGTTGAGGCTGCCACGTAGATGCGGTGAAACGAGACACTAAAGGCAAGCGGCGCGAGCACCAGCAAAGTGATGCTCAGCCAGTAAACCGTGCTGCGCGAATCGAGCGATGGGTGGACGCGTCCTGTTGGGATTTTGGGAGGCGCGTGTCGATTGGCCTTGATCGTCAATGGTTCTCAAACACTCCCTGTAGCGATTGCTATTTTGTGCCGCGTGAAGACGCCGGAACAGGCTGGCGGAGGGGACAGGACTCGAACCTGCAAGCGCTTTCGCGCGGCGGTTTTCAAGACCGCTTCCTTACCATTAGGATACCCCTCCGTTCATTTGCCGACTGCTGAGTATAGGTGACCTCGAGAAACGTTTTCAAGACGCCCGTTATTTGGGTCATTTGGCCGATTGCATCCAGCCGCAACGGTCTCTTTGAAATCCCGAACAAGACTGAGAAAAAACAGGCGGGATTTTATGGGCGGTTCGCGGGCAAAAAAATCAGGGAAGAACTCCGCCTGGCAGCTTCGTCCTTCCCTTTTCTGCGTCCCTTCAATGGTTGTGTCCCTCAACCAGAGAAGAAGAGGAGGTTATTGACAGCCACAATCCAAATTCCCTCATGGTTGCCGAGTGACCTGCAATATAAACCGAAATGAGTTGCGATGGAAACATGACCGTTCGCAAAAGTAAAAAGCAGTATCATAAGAAAGTATTCTGAACTTTGGTTTCACGAATTTCGGCCCTAAAACAGCGCAAAGAGCGTGTCGACGCGGCTTCCAACCACGAAAAAGGATTTTCTCGAAGTGCAACATTGGTTGCATTCATCAGCACCATAAGCTAAATCACGGCAACATTAGATGCTTTTGGGCTCCGCAAGCGATTAGGACGTGATCGAAAGCCCGTGGAGCGAGATAGCTTCGTCACGGGACAGACGGTTCTGTACGTTGCGAACCGACCATCCGGCAGGTAGGTAGGTTGGGAGGGGACTAAAACGAAAGGCGGGATTAGGAGACGGAGATAAGAGAGAGGAGTTGATCGGGGCTATGGAATTCAAAGTCGGGCTCCGCGGCCAAAAGACCTTCATGCTTCGCCTGTCCCCACAGGGCGGCTCCGGTCGTAACACCCGCGGCGCGTCCCATAACGATGTCGGCGGCGCTGTCGCCTATGACGATTGTGCGGCCGGCCACGGCGCTCAACTGAGCCATGATCTTGTTCACCCCGGCCGGGTGCGGCTTCGGAGCAGTCACTTCATCGCCCCAAATCCGCGCGTCGACAACCTCGGCGATCCCGGTAATTTCCAGCTCACGCTCTCCGGCCCGTCTTGGCTTGAGCGAGACGATCCCAATCAACGCGCGCTCGTTCTTCAAGCGCCGAAGCGCATCGGGTATCCCATCGTAGGCGGAGAGCGTGACGTGATGGTTGGCGTAATAGTGTTGCTCGAAGCTGAAGATCATCGGACTGAGATCGGAGTCGCAGTATGGGCGGAGCATGTCTTGCGGGGTCATGTTCATCCCCCAGAAACCGGCCAGCGCCGCTTCGTCGATGTCTTGGCCGGTGTGCAGCTTAATAGAATGACGAAAGGCCGCCGAATAGGCTGCGTCGCTGCGCGCCAAAGTTCCATCGAAATCGAAGATGAAGCAATCAAACCCCATTGCCGACCTTTATTGGGTTAGTCCGTTCAGCAGAAAAAGCGAAGTCAATTCTTGACCTCGTCAAACTCGCCCATCATGCGGAATTTTTCGTACCGGCGATCGAGACGATCTCGTTCGCTCAATGCGCTGACCAGCGACAGAGCGTCAGTCAAGTAGGCTTGCAAAATGTCCGCCATTTCTCGCGGGTCCGAATGAGCCCCGCCTTCCGGTTCGGGCACTATGGCGTCGATGAGCCCGAATTGCACGAGATCTTGCGCGGTCAGTTTCAGCGCCTTTGCGGCTTGCTCGGCGTATCCAGCGTCACGCCACAGAATCGAAGCGCAGCCCTCCGGCGAGATGACCGAATAAATCGAGTTCTCGAGCATGAGAACGCGGTCGCCTACACCGAGGGCAAGCGCGCCGCCGGAGCCGCCTTCTCCGGTGACGGTGACTATGACCGGGACGCGGAGCTTCGCCATCTCGCGGAGGTTGTAAGCAATCGCTTCGGCCTGCCCGCGCTCCTCGGCGTCGATCCCCGGATAGGCTCCCGTTGTATCGATGAAGGTGAACACCGGACGAGAAAACTTCTCCGCGATTTTCATCACGCGAAGCGCCTTCCGATAGCCCTCGGGTTTCGCCATCCCGAAATTGCGTTGCTGGCGTTGTTTGGTTGTTCGCCCTTTTTGATGGCCGGCGATCACACATGGCTCACCCTGGAATTTGGCGAAGCCCGCTACTATGGCCGGATCGTCGGCGAAGCGGCGATCCCCGTGAATCTCTTCAAACCCCTCAAAGATCATCTCGATGTAATCGAGTGTATAAGGCCTGTCGGGATGACGGGCGAGCTTCACGCGTTCCCAGGCGCCGGGTGAGGCGGGATCGGTGGTCAGGTTCGCGCGGTCGGACCTCTGGAGCCGCTGATGAATGTCGTCCATGTCGTTGTCGTCTTGCTTCATGCTCTTCATTCGTGAGTCAGTCACCGGCCTCGCGCCGAGAAGCCGTGCTTGAAACGTTTTGATTCTCCCCGAGACTCTGGCTCTCCCCGTTGCGTCTTCATAGTAAGCCCGACTTGATTCGTGACGCGAACTCAGGCGAGGAATCTTGACACGGCTCGCGCGCCGCTGCTACAGTCCGCGCTCAACCCCACGCGGATAGCGTTGTCCAATAAGGCGAATTGATTAGGAGGAATCGGTCCCATGGCGTCGTTCAATGGTATAGAAGTTCCGGCCGGCGGTCAAAAGATAACAGTCCAGGGCGGTGAGCTCAACGTGCCGTCCAACCCAATCATCCCGTTTATCGAAGGAGACGGCACCGGACGCGATATCTGGCGGGCGTCCGAGAGAGTGTTCGACGCCGCTGTGGAAAAGGCGTACGGCGGAAAGCGCCGCGTGGTCTGGTATGAAGTTTTCGCCGGCGAAAAGGCGTTCAATAAGTTCGGCGAGTGGCTTACCGACGACACGGTGAAGGCCATCGCGGAATTCGTGGTCTCGATCAAAGGCCCTCTCACTACTCCGATAGGGGGAGGCATCCGCAGCCTGAACGTCACTCTTCGGCAGGTGCTGGATCTGTACGCGTGCGTGAGGCCGGTCCGCTACTTCGATGGAGTGCCTTCGCCCGTAAAAGCTCCCGAGAAGATAGACGTGATAATTTTTCGCGAGAACACGGAAGACGTATACGCGGGCATCGAATTCGCTTCCGGCAGCGACCGCGCGTCTGAAATCATCTCGTTGCTGAACGACAAGTTTGGTTATCGCGTCCGGACCGACAGCGGAATCGGCATCAAGCCAATCTCGCCAACTGGAACAAAGCGGCTCGTTCGGCGAGCCGTTCAGTACGCCCTGGACTTCAACAAATCCTCGGTCACCCTGGTTCACAAAGGGAATATCATGAAGTTCACCGAAGGCGCGTTCCGCGACTGGGGCTACGATCTCGCTCGGGAAGAATTCAGAAACCGGATCGTCACCGAACGCGAGACCTGGATACTCGATAATCGTGAACGCAACGCGTCGATCAGCGATGAGGAGAACGCCCGCGCGATCGAGCCCGGGTTCGACCAGATGTCCGAAAAGCAGCGCGCCGAAGTCGTCGACGAGGTCAAGCAAACTTTGGGCGCCATTTGGGCTACTCACGGAAACCGGGAGTGGAAAAACAAACTGCTGATCAAAGACCGAATAGCCGATTCGATGTTTCAGCAGGTGCTCATCCGGCCAGATGAATACTCGGTGATTGCGACTCCGAATCTCAACGGCGATTATCTGTCGGACGCGTCGGCCGCTCAAGTGGGCGGGCTGGGTATGGCTCCGGGAGCCAACATTGGGGATAATGCGGCGATCTTCGAGGCGACTCATGGAACTGCGCCAAAGTACGCCGACAAAGACGTCATCAACCCCTCTTCGGTGATTCTCTCCGGCGTAATGATGTTCGATCATCTCGGGTGGCGCGAGGCGAGCCAAACGATTACTGACGCGCTGACCAAGACCATTCAGCAAAAGAAGGTGACTTACGACTTGGAGCGGCAGATGGCTGGAGCCACCAAGCTGAAGACCAGCGAGTTCGCATCCGCGATCATTCAAAATATGTGACCCGCGCAGGTCTGCGAGTGAGATTCTGCTCAAGCAATGGGCTCCCGCGCCCTGTCCAAGCCTGTTACCTTGCCGTGGAAATATGCCACGATTAGTAACAAACACGGCTCGCCATACTTGACGCCTTTCAATGCTAACCCTCAACTTGGCTAGCTTGTCTGTTGATGGAATTCATTTGGGGGAATAGTAGTTCCGTCACTACCGTCGGACTTACCGAGAGAATGGTATCCACTTTGCAACACACGTTTTTTGCCGTTTAAGGTATCTGGCTATGCTGGATCAAGTCCCGTCGTAAGCCCTAACGCTCCCCTACAAGGCAAAAGCCCGGTCTGCACGGCTACTCCGCTCCCGGAATCGCTGCGGCCCGTTTCTTTTCCGGCTACGGGACAGGCGAAGCCTGATTCACTCCACGCAACCTTAGGCCGCCTTGGGTTCGATCCTCGCGAAGAGGGGGGCCCGATGGCGCGATGTTTGCTGTTGCTCGCGAGGAGTCTCCGGCACGCCTTCTGACGGCGTTCGAGATATGTAAATTATTAAAGGCGGACCCTCGAGTTGCTGATCAAATACTCTGAGCGAATGGGGCTTTTCTCCAGCAAGATGGGAAATTTTGACCGGCCTCAGGCTCGAGGCGGGAACCGGAGTGATTCAGTTTGGAGGGGGGGTCAAGGAACTGCTGATTGTGTAGCGCTGAATCCGCACGGATCAACGAGCCGAATCAGCGGTGAGATGCGGTTTGTAACGATGATGGGCCTTGCAAGCAAACTGCAACTCAGTTCAGGGCAGCGTGAAAAACAGCGCGAGCCTGTCAACGCAGTGAAACCGGAATGGGCCTTGAACCGTATCACGAATGAGTCAACCGCCTTCGCAACAAAGACTCGATCGCTGCATTCCCCCGAATGTCCCCACGGATCAAAGAAATCCAGTCCGGTTCGAGATCGGACCACTCATGAGAACATACGACTATGATTTGCCATAATCTTCTGAGGTCTGTCACAGAAAACTCCCCCGTTCGCGCCGGGCTTCGAAAGCGTGTGACTGTCTCGAAAGGCGACCTTGGAAAAGCCGTTACTGTCGCGGCGCTTGTAATGAGCGCTTGTTTGGTCGGTCTGCCGCAAACCGCCAATTCGGTAAACGTCCTAACTCAGCACAACGACAATTCGAGAACCGGCGCGAACCTGAACGAGAAGGTGCTTAGTACCTCGAGTGTAAACCCCACACATTTTGGAAAGTTGTTCGCGCGGACAGTGGACGGCGAGATATATGCGCAGCCGCTCTACGTCTCCAGCATTTACATTCCCGACTCGGGATTCCAGAACGTCGTCTTCGTCTGCACGATGCACAATACCGTTTATGCGTTCAACGCGGATGATCCTGACGCATCATCGCCGCTGTGGCAGGTCAATCTGGGCCCAGCCGTCCCAGCCGGTGACGTTCAGCCCTGTTGCCCTGACATTTCGAAGGAGATAGGCATCCTTAGCACACCGGTTATAGACGTCGCTACGAAGACGATGTATGTGGTGGCTCGAACGAAGGCCGATTCTGACGACTATCATCAGTGGCTGCACGCGCTGGATTTGACCACGGGCCACGACAAATTCCCTCCCAACGAGATAGTTCTCGACGGCTTCGATCCGAAGATCGAGAATCAAAGGACGGCTCTGACGCTGAGTGGCGGAGTTGTTTACGTAGCCTGGGCCTCGCATAACGACGCCGGCCCGTATCACGGATGGGTGATGGGTTTTGACGCGGGGACGCTCGGCCTCGTGAGCGAGTGGAACGCGACCAGGACCGGGGAAATGGGAGGAATCTGGCAATCGGGCGGTGGCCTCTGCGTCGATCCCGATGGAAGCATTTATGTCATTACAGGCAATGGAGACTACGACGGCGTTTCGAATTTCGGGAACAGCTTCGTAAAGCTGAGGCCGGGATCGAACCTAACCGTTTCTGATTGGTTCACCCCGCACAACTACGCAGAATTGAACGAAGTCGACAACGACCTCGGATCGGCCAATCCATTGCTCATCCCCGGAACTGGCCTGATCGTTGGCGGCGGCAAGGAAGGCGTGTTCTACGTGATCGATAGACATAACATGGGCCGGTTCAATGACTCCGGCGATATGCAGATAGTCCAATCCTGGAAGGCGTATGGCGGCCACCTGCACGGCGCGCCGGTGTACTGGCATGGACCGAGCGAAGAACTGGTTTATCTGTGGAGCGAGGACGATGTGCTTAAGGCGTTCCGGCTTACAAACGGCGAGTTCCAGCCAAACCCAGCGCACCGCGGCGTTATGGCGGTCCCTCCGGGTATGCCGGGTGGAATCCTCTCCATCTCAGCCGACGGAAGCCGCGAAGGCTCCGGCGTCGTTTGGGCTACGCATCCGCTCTTCGGCGACGCCAACAAGTCTACAGTGTACGGGATAGTGCGAGCCTTCGACGCGTCGGACATCGCCAGAGAACTGTGGAATAGCGAGCAATACTCCGACGACACCCTAGGATATCTCGCGAAGTTCTGCCCTCCGACAGTGGCGAACGGCAAGGTCTATATCGCCACGTTCTCTAATCAGCTAGTGGTGTATGGGCTTCTACCCCAGCCGCGCCCTCCCCTTGGAGACTCAAAACCGGAGATCCTCAGCGTCGATATGCCTGATGGAAAAGTAGCGCGGGCTTACACCGCCTCGCTCGTGGCGAGGGGAGCCGACCCAATGGTCTGGTCATTGAGTTCGGGCAATCTGCCGCCGGGATTGGTACTCGATCCCACCGGGGCTATCACCGGCGTCCCGACGCTTGCGGGTGAGTTCGACTTCGAAGTGCGCGTCTTTGACAGATTCGATCAATGGGCGGTTGCTGGTCTGCAAATCACAATAGAGCCCGGGGAATCAGTTGCCGTAACTCAACCCGCCGCCGGCGATGTCTGGACCGTGAAACAGAAGCAGGAAATCAAATGGAGCGCGACGCCAGGCATAAGAACCGTAACAGTCAGCATCTCGCGAGACGGAGGCGGCACATGGACGAACCTCGAGGAGAATATCAATACCGCCCCGGGCTCGCTAATGTGGAAAGTCACGAAGCCTCGTTCCAATTCCGTGGTGATCCGCGTAGCCGATTCGGCTAATGGTGAGGTTCTCGGGAAATCGGGAGTATTCCGGATCGACTGAGAGAGATTTCCGGCGGCGTGCTCGGCAAGCTGCTGCTCCCGCAAGCGTTTGGATAATGAAGAGAACCGTGCTTGGCAACCCGTTCGTCCGGCTGTGGGACGAACTGCGCGCGATTGCGGGCGGCTTCGATATGCGCGAGTTCTTTCAAGGGTGCTACTACATCCGCCGCGGACGAAAGGGCCTTGCTTGATCCGATCGAAACGACGCCTGAAACGGCCAGGCGAAAATTAGAGCGGCCCTCAGGGGCTCTTTGTCGAACTGTCAAACGGGTTGTCGTCCCGCTGGCCTTCTTTATCTTTACTCATCCATTTGGGCCCGTGAACCTCTTCCGCTCCCGGCCTGCGAACCATAGGATTAGGAGCAGAACAAAAAACGCCACGACCGTTTTGCCCGCCTTGAAGTTATCGGGCACCGCTTAGAGATTGAACCTGGAATTTGAATTTGCTCCTTCCGAAAATGGCCAAAGTCCAGTGCCCTCCTACGGAGGGCGGTTTTTGATCCATTGATCAAGCCAGGCCCGCAAGCTCCGTAAGCTTCTCCCATTCCTTGTCGCTGACGGGCATCACCGACAGTCTGGGCATTCTCACGAGCGGCGACTCGGCCATCTCTTTCAGGCTCTTGATCTCGCTGAGCGTCACGGGCCGCCGGGCGGCTCTTCTCGGTTTGACGTCAACGACGGCAAGCTTCACGTTATTTTGCGCGGGATCGGGATAGGGGTCGCTCGCGGCTTCCGCCAGCCCGGCTACGGCTTTTTCGTCGCCCGTGTGATAGACGAGCACCGGGTCGCCCTTCTTTATCGCCCGAAGGTGCTTGAGCGCGAGGTTGTTAGTCACGCCGTCCCAGGTTGTTTTTCCCTCACGCTCCAGGTCAGCGAAGCTGTAGCAGCCCGGCTCGGTCTTGACGAGCCATCGTCCCCGCGTTGATCCATCGTCTTTCTTCGCCATCGCGCGTCTCCCTGTTCAGTTTATGCGTAACAACAATCGGTCTCACCGGCGCCACTGGCGAAGTCGCCACGAAGACCGTCGATCTTTGCGCCGGGCCGTCTCCGCGCTGTCTCTGCTTACTCCGCGCCTCCGCGGTGAACTTCTCGCTGGTAACGCGAGAAGTTAATCTTTGACGCTCTCTTAATAACTACCCAAGCTTAGAATCGCTTGAGCTATATCGTCCGGCTGAGGAAGAATCCGGTCCTCAAGATTCGGCGCATACGCGACGAAGGTGTCCTTCGCAGCCACCCGCCGCACCGGGCCATCGAGACAGTCGAACAACTCATCGCCAATTCGCGCAGCAATTTCAGCCCCGAACCCCCACGAGCGCGTGTCTTCGTGAACCACCAGCGCCTTGCTGGTCTTGCGCACGGACTCCGCGATCGCCTCCCAGTCATACGGGCTCAAGGTCCGCAGATCGATCACCTCCACGCTCACACCCTGTTCTTCATCGACCTTCCTGGCCGCCACGAGCGAACGCTGCACTGTCGCCCCAAACGTGATCAGAGACACATCGCCGCCGGGGCGCACTACTTTGGCTTTTCCGAAGGGGATCATATAGTCCGGTCCAGGGTAGGAGCCTTTGTTGTAGGTTTGCCGATAAAGGTGTTTGTGCTCCAGGAACATCACGGGATCGTCACACCTGATCGCGGTCCGAAGCAGTCCATTTGCATCGAGCGCGTTTGAAGGCATGACCACGCGCATTCCAGGAGTATGACAGAAGATGCTCTCCGCGCACTGGCTGTGATATATAGCTCCACCAGTCAAGTAGCCGCCGGTCGTTACCCGGATTACCATCGGACACTTGAACGCATTGTTCGACCGCCACCTGACCAGGGGAACCTCATTCCGAAGCTGCTGCATCGCCGGCCATATGTAATCCAGGAATTGGATCTCGGGAATCGGCTTCAGCCCGCGGCCAGCCAGCCCAACCGCCCGGCCGATTATGTTCGCTTCCGCAAGAGGCGTGTTGAACACACGGACGCCGCCGAACTTCCGCTGCAGGTTGTGCGTCACCTTGAAAACGCCGCCTTTGCCCTTCACGTTACCGAGCCACTCTTCACGGCTGCAATCGGCCACGTCCTCGCCGAAAACTATCAAGCGTTCGTCTCTCGCCATTTCGTCGTGAAGACAGGCGTTGATGAGATCGACCATCGTCTTCTGATTGTCCTGACCCGCGGCCGAAAACCCGTCTTCTGTGTCGAACTCCGCCGAGCAAGGGTCGCAGTCCGGTGAATACACGTAGAGAGTATACGAGTCATCATCCGGCTTTGCCGCGGCCACTGCCTCATCCGCCGCGCGGTTGATCTCTTCATCGGCCTCATCCTTCAGACCTTGTATCTCTTCAGTAGTAGCCAGCCCTTCATTGATCAAGAAAGCCGCGAACGTTTTCACCGGGTCGCGGGCCGCCTCCTGACTTATCTCTTCGGCGGGCCTGTAATCTACTTCGACGTCCGAGAGTGAATGCGAATAAGGCCGGGTCACCTCGGCCCGCACGAGAGCCGGCCCCCGCCGTTCGCGGCAATAGGCTGCGGCGCGTTGCATCGCGGCGAAGCTTGCGACCGGGTCGCATCCGTCAACTTCGTCGATCAGAAGGTTCGGGAAGCCGGCGACAAGCTTCGTGATATTCCCGCCCGCCGTCTGCACTTCAACCGGAACTGAAATCGCATAGCCGTTGTCTTCGATCAGGTACAGCACCGGCAGTCGAAGATTGCACGCGGTGTTCAGCGATTCGAAGAACTCTCCTTCGCTCGTCGTGCCGTCGCCCGCTGAAACGTAGACGATGGCGCCGGGATGGTATCCCTCGATGAGCCGCTCGGGATTACCGTTGAGCTCGGCCCGGTAGGCCGCTTCGGCGCAGCCAACGGCCTGCAGGAACTGGGTGCCGGTCGGAGAAGACTGTGTAAAGATGTTGAGCCGCTTGCTTCCATAGTGGCTCGGCATCTGACGGCCGCCGGATGACGGATCGGCCGCGGCGGCGGCGGCTTGCATGAACATCTCGGCGGGCGTGACTCCTAATGCGAGGCACAACGCGCGGTCTCTGTAGTAAGGGAAGAACCAGTCGTAAGCCGGCTTAAGCGTCATCGCCGCCGCCACGAGAATGCCTTCGTGGCCGGCGCCCGAGATCTGGAAAAAGATCTTGTTCTGCCGCTTGAGATGTATCTCCTTATCGTCAATCCGGCGAGACATGTAGATCGTGCGGTACATGCTGGTCAACTGATCTCGGTCCAGCCCGCCGTACTTCTCAACACTCAATTGAACAGCCATCCGATTAGCTCCCATACTGTGTCAGGCTCTCTGCTTCTATTTCATCGATGCGGCGGAAGCGGGCCGGTATTCGGCTATGCGGCCCGCGATCGCCGAAGCCGCAACCGTGTAGGGCGAAGCCAGGTACATCTGGCCGGGTCCGCTCCGGCCCGGAAAGTTCCGGTTCTGCGCGCTGATGACGACCTGTTGCTTCAATGTGCTGACGCCGGGACCCGCGTTTATGCAGGCGCCGCAACTCGGCTCGATTACATTGGCGCCTGCTTCTCGAAAGGTCTCGATGTAGCCTTTCTCTTCGCAGTACTTCCTAACCTCCTGGGATCCGAACTGAATGAAGCAGCTCACGTCTTGATGGACCCGCCGGCCGCGGGCAAGCGCATCGCGGAAAACGCGGGCGTACATGTCCATGTCTTCCATCTTCCCCGCCGTGCACGATCCTCCGTATGCGATGTCTATCTTAACGTCGCCCGGCAACTCATCGATGAACAAGCCGTTGCCGGGGTCTCCCGGAGAAGCGACCATCGGACGCAGATCGGAGGCGTCGATCTCGATAGTCGATGAGTACGACGCATCCCGGTCGCTGTGCATTCCAGCACATGCCGCTTCCGCTTCCTTGCGGCTCAGTCCTCGCTTCACGAGGAATTCTATAGTCTTCTCGTCGGCGGCGATTATTCCGGTGAACCCGCCCACTTCAGCGGCCATGTTAGTCATCGTAGCGCGCTCGTCGATGCCAAGAGCTTGAACCGCCTCGCCCGTGTACTCGATGATCTTTCCAATCGCGCCGCCATTCCGGACCAGATCGGTGTGGAGAATGGCGAGCATGAAGTCCTTGGCCGTGACGTTATCGCGCTTGCGTCCCGTAACGTTGATTCGCACTTGCTCCGGCACTCGAACGCGCACGTCTTTGGTTATCCACGAATTGAAGACATCCGTCGTGCCCACTCCGAAGGCCACGCAGCCGATCGCGCCCGTGTGAGGCGTATGCGAATCGGAGCCGATGATCACCTGCCCCGGCAGCGCGTAGTCTTGCAGTATCAGGCTGTGGCAGATCGCCTCCGATCCTTTTCGGTCCGTTAGCTCGCCGTGAAGCCGGATGCCGTGCTTGCGGGAGAACTCCTCCTGCTTGACCTTTAGCTGACCAGCCAGATCGAGAAGCCCCATCGCCCTCCGTTCAGGGGGCATGACGTCGTCCAAAAAAGTCAGGTGATCCCGGAAGAAATAGATCGAAGAGGGATCGTTGACCGGATCGTCGCCGACAAGCTGCTCATAAAATATGGCGGCCATCGGCGTCACGTACTCATGACTGAAGCGTATGTCGGTTCGAACGAAACCAGTGTCTCCAGGCTTGACCGCCTCCACCCCGACCATGTTCTTCGAAAGATCGGTGACGAAGTGTTTCGCGAATATCTTCTCGGCGAGGGTCATCGGCCGTTTGCCGGTCGTGATGGGAGGCGCCGCAGCCTTGCCTTGCAGCCGCGCAACGTTGAATGCGAACAAACCGCCGTATTCGATTATCTGCCGAGTGATCTCGTCTTCACCCTTCGTGAATTCATCCAGAGTTATCGCTTCTCCGTTAGCGATTCTCTTCAGGAGACCGAAGTCGGTCGAAGTAAGCAATCCAAGATTCTGGCAGTTCTGCTGGTAGATTCTCTCGATGTTCTCGGCGATGACCAGCTTGATCCCGGCGGCGATCTCCGCATAAGGCGATTGCTCCCGGCTCGATCCCTTTCCACGGCGCTTGCCCGAGGCCGAGATCGCGAAGCCCCCGTTCTTGACGGCGTTTCGCTGTATGGGAAACTCGTCGCCGCACTTGAGGCCAAGATAGACGAATTCGCCAAGCTGCTCGTCAAAGTAATAACAAATGTAGGCGGGCGTGATCTCGTCCGTGGATATGTCGTTTCTAAGAGGCGGGGTATTATCGACATCGAGGTCGTTGCCTTCGAGTTGACTCCTGATTAACGCGGCGTCCTCGGCAAGAAAAAGAATTCTCCCATCCAGCCTGACTTCTTGCGGGCGTTTCTCGACATTGCGGCAAAGCAGGCTCTCGATCATTCACATCTCCTCGAACGAGTTTCCGGATCAAGTACGGCAACCCCAGAAGGCGCCGCGAAATGTTGGACGGGTATTCTACCTTGAGATGCTGCTCTTTTACAAAATCACATTGGTTTTACTGGTTTGCGCTGTTCGTTGAAAACCATTCTAAGGAGGCGTAAGAAAATAACTTCCCGTTTTGACCGTGGCGCGGAATGGATGTGCGGGGCGGCGCTCCGTGGCCGGCCCTCCTGAGCGATCGGTCCTTCGCAAGAAGAATACGCGCCGGAAGGAGGGGCGGCCACGGAGCGCCGCCCGTACATTCATTCTCCAGCGGACGGTCAAACGGGAAGTCACTCTTTTTCATCCTCGAAGGAGACGAAGCTCGCCCGTTGCGAGACGGGCGAGCGGAAGATAGAATCCAAAACCAAGGAGTTGATGATGGCGCGGGTATCTTCGACCGTAGAACAAAATGCACCAAACTACTTGATGCTGAATGTTCAATCCGTCCATTTGACGGATAGGCAGTTTTACCGATTGTGCCAGGATAATCCGGACCTTCGGGTTGAGCTCACTGCGCAAAGAAAGCTTGTTATTACGTCTCCAACCGGATCAAAAACAGGATGGCGAAACAGTAAGATCAACCAGCGGCTTGCAAACTGGACTGAAGAAAATGGAACAGGAGTAGCCTTCGATTCTTCTACGGGATTTACTTTGCCCAATGGAGCGAAAAGGTCTCCGGACGCAGCTTGGGTGCGCCGTGAAGCGTGGGACGCATTAACGGAAGAGCAACAAGAAGATTTTGCTCCTATATGCCCAGATTTTGTAATTGAGCTTCGCTCAACCAACGACAGCCTGACGAGTCTCGAACAGAAGATGAATGAGTATGTTGAGAATGGGTCTCAGGTGGGATGGTTGTTTGATGCAAAGAGCAAGAGAGTTGGTATTTTTCGTCCGAATCAAGCCGTAGAGATACTCGAGAACCCTTCTACGATAAATGGTGATCCAGTATTACCGGGATTTGCATTTGATCTCCGCGAAATCTGGTAGCCGCGCCTACGAGAACTAAGCCAGCTTTGTGAACCTCGTCGGTTACTTCAGACTGGTCCAGCGTGCGCATGAATAAGCGCCTAAGGAGACCGTCAGGCGGGCTCTGGAGTTTAGCGGTTCTTACCCCGAAGGGGTGAGTTTGGCCGTTTCGGGAAGAGCAGCAATATCCAATTTCCATGTTCAAGCCCAGAAACTCTCAGGTCGGGAAGGGCGGCTTGCCCCCGCTCCCCGGCCAGTTTGAGTGAGGCGAAGTGCAGCGGGGGCAAGCCACCCTTCCCGACCTGAGAGTTTCTGGGATTGGCGAAACCGAACCAAATTTCTTCCTGGCAAAAGGGCAATTCCAAAATGGCCAAACTCCAGACCCCCAAGGGGTGAGTTTGGCCGTTCTTACCCCGAAGGGGTTTCGTAGCTCAGCCCAGGGTTGCTGTACTCGGCTACCCTGGGAACGAACCGACGCGCCCCGCCCAACCCAAACGGGGTTGTGGGCTTCCTAACGGAGGGCTAACCAGGAAAGGAGCACCCGCTGCCCCCTGACTCCGCGATCTCACCCCGTGTACGACTCATCCTGATCAATTCGGCTCAGCACCCAGTCGAATTCGCCGCTCGCCACTTTGCCGCCGCAGAATTCGCATGTGCCCGCCATGTTCACCGATAGCGGAGCCGCGCAATTCGGACAATGGTCGTCACGTTGCTCGACCTGCTTGGCGCCCCGAGTCCTGATAAAGGTCCAGTATTCGGTAAACGAGCGGAGTTTCTGGGGCGATCCGCATACAACTCGACCCGACGCGTCGGCGGTGTAATCGACTTCCGACGCCCATATTCGCGCGGTCAACGAATCATAGAAGGCGTCCTGTTCGACTTTCACCCACTCGATCCGGTTGACCTGAATCTTGTCGAGCACGTTGCGCAGTTGCTGCCGCTTGTACGCTTCGATCCAGTAGCGGTGCATCTGGAAAATGTTGTCGGTTTCGAACGGGCGGGCCCTCTCCCATTCCAACGTGGTCCAAGCCCGTGAGATTGAGTGGAAGATGTAGTTGACTCTCTCGTTCATTCGATCCCACGAGAAACCGGGATTGCTCGCGATGAAAGCAGGAACCGTCTGCTGGAAGCCGGGCTGATAGACCGTCGGGAGATCCGTGCCCGTCTCCTCGGTCTCTTGTGTCAATTGCGGTCCCCGTTCGTTACGGTCCAGCGTGACGGCGTCCGAGACGAACCAATGGAACTGGCCGCAGCGAACGACGGTGTTGCAGTAGGCGCACGCTCCGGACTCGCTCCGCTCAAGCGGCCCGCCGCACTTCGGACAGTGAATCGCGTCGATCTTGCCCGGAGGCAGCGATACAAGGCCCGCATCGCGCCTGAACGTCCATCGTTCTTCGGCGTAATAGGATCTCTGTCCGCCTGATTGATCGATCTCGGTGTAGTTTGATTCGAAGAAGACCGTAATCGCGGGGCCCGCCGCTGGATTCTGAACATCGACGACCTTGGATGTCCCTATGACCACTCCAGTGACCGCTGAAAGCCCGGTGGCCGCGGATCCAATCGAAAGCAGATAGTTCTGCGCTCCTTCGTAGATGTAGGGAGCCAGGAGATCCATCCTGCCCGCGCCGCGAGCCTCGTGAGCCGCGGCGTACAACTTGTTGACGAAGTCTATGAAGAGCATCATCGAGAAGTTGGGATCGGCTCGCTTCAACGTCTCGAGTTCGAGAGCTAGATTCGCTGCCGCGCCGGGGCTGTAGGGCGCGGGCGTGCTCTTTTTCCTGGCCGCGCGAGCAACAACTACGAGCACCATGACGACGAAAAAGATCATGAAGAGAAAGATAATGGCTCCGAAGACCGCTCCGCCCGAACTGGATGAAGAACCGCCGGAGTAACCGCTGGAGCCCGAACTGACTCCGGAGCTGACCGAACCGCTCGAGCTGCCGGAACTGCTACGACTGCTGCCCGAGCTTCCACTACTGCTGCTGCGGCTCGAGCTGCTGCTTGAATGCGTCTGGCCGCCGCCCGGCCTGCCGCTGGCGGCGATGGCCATGTAAATACAAGTAGTGACCGCGAGGGCGATGACAAAGTATAATCGCGTCGATTTGGGCGTATTAAGCATATGGTCTCCATTGAATCGCAGCTAGGGCGTTTGAATGATGTCTCTTGGCTGCTTTGATCTCCCGCGGTATCGTAGCATCCCGATTCCATCACGGCAATATCAACGAAATTCAGTGTTGGGGTGGGTTGGGTAATTGTGTGTTGCCGAGACAGGAAAGAGGAGTTTCTCGCAAAGACGCAAAGATCGGCGCAAAGACCGCGAAGCAGCCTTGCAAGAAAAAAGAATAGTCGGCTGCGATGAACCGCCTAGTGGGGCTCGGCGAGGCGGAGCCGCAACAAGAAACCCGCCGGCGAAGCAACCTGAAGACCCTCATTTTTCTCTGACGGCTTCTTTGCGGTCGTTGCGCCGATCTTTGTGTCTTTGCGAGAAACTCTTTGGCCGCGATCTCTTAACATCGAGATAAGCGTGACCGCGTGGGCGCTCTCCGGCTAATATTCAGCGTTGCTGAATTCGATCAAGAGTTTGCTTGCGAGAAGACGGGCGGCCGCCCGGGCTCCTCACCTCGAGTTGGGCGCCCGCGGCGAGCGTGCCGCGGTCAAGCACCTGAAACAAGAAGCAGGGTATCGAATCGTGGCGACGAACCTGGTGGTTCCACTGGGCCGAGGGATGAAGAATCAGCGCATCAACGGCGAGATTGACATTATCGCATACGACGGAGAGACGCTGGTGTTTGTCGAAGTGAAGACTCGAACGTCGGACGAGGTGGCTGCGCCCGAACGCGCGGTTGACTTGAGAAAGCAGCGACAGATCGCCCGCGCCGCGCGCCGGTATCGGCAGATGATGAAAGTGAGCGAGGAGTCTTACCGATACGACGTTGTTGCGGTTATGCCGGATTCATCGGGCTTCAAGATCGAGTTGCTGCCAGGTTATTTTTCCGACGCGGTCTTTAGGCGAAGCAGGTACTTCGACAGTTTCTCCCGCTAAATGGTTAGTCGAATTCGCCCGTGCACCCTCAAAGGTCTTCTGATAAACTCACCGAAGGTCAAATGTCATCAAAACAATCCCGTTTTGCGCCGCTCAAACCCATTGGAGGTGTTATGAGATTCAAGTTGT
>JAHFUG010000337.1 GCA_023265195.1 Blastocatellia bacterium
AGTCGGCGCGATCAGGCTCGGCCAGGGCGAGTCGCTCGTATTGTTTCAGTAGCGCCTGATATCGAGCCACGGCATGATCGGTGAAGCCCAGGGCCAAATGGGCCTCGGCGTCCTGATCCGCCACAATGCTGTAGCCGCTATGTTCGGCGGGCAAGACCTCCAGCACTTCCGACGCGAGCGCCCCAATCCGCGCTATCTGGCTGAAACGCGTGAACGCTTCAAAGCACATCTCGGCGGCCTGGACCGCGGCGTCGAAGTCACTACCGGCGAGAAAATTCCTGACGCTCTCAACCGCATCTTCGATATCGTGGCTTTCGTGCTCCACTCGCCACAGTCGGTAGCGGCCCGCCCGCGCGCAGTACTCACCGTGCGCGCCCGCCCCCACCAGACGGGCCAGTCCTTGCGCCGTCCAGCGATGGACCCACGCCAGGCCTTGGAACCGGTGGACAAGCGACATGTCTTCGAGCCGGTCGAGCGCTTCCTTGATCAGCGCTTCATCGGCGGCTTCGCCTTCGAACATCCTCACCAGTCCCTCTGGCGAAACCGGAATGTTAGACACCGACGCGAATAGCAACACCCGATCGTCGCCAACCCCGTTAACCAGGTTCCGTCCGGCCAATTCGAACAACTCGCCCAGCAATGTGTCCCGCATCCCGACAAGCAGCGCGGTCTGAAACGCCTCGTCAACGTCCGAGGCCGCCGAACCCTGGCCGCCCCCCAACTCATCCGCCAATTGACGCAGCTTTCGGGTGACGTGGGGCAATCGCCCCTGTCCATTGCGCATCAATGCGTCGAGAAACTCCAGCATTCGCGGATGACCGCCGACTACCCTGAGCACACGTCGTATCTGTCCCGGATCGCCAGCCGCAAGCGACGGTAAGCGCTGAAGCAGCTTGCGCGTCTCCGCCGCGCTGAGTGGACCGATTGGAATCTCCCTGAAGAACGTATCGCCGCCGGGTATCGGGTGGCGGCTGGTTATCAACAGCCGGCCTCGCCGCGCGCTGCTGGCTAGAAGCGCGAGATACTCGATCAGGCCGGGATCGAGGAACTTGCCTCCGCCCGTCGGCATGTTCCGCTCGAAATCGTCAAGCACAAGCAACACCGGCTCCTCGGCCAGCGCCTTCGTGACCGCATTGAGCCGGACGCGGTCGTCCAGATTCGGTCTTGCCATTAGCTCGCCGAGTCTTCGCGTCTGATCGCGCGACGATTCCTGCAACACGGCGCCCATCGCCGACGCTATGCGCGAGAGATCGAATCGCCCCGCCTCCGCGGCAATCAGCCATCCGTCCTCTTTCAAACGCTGCATCGCCCGCCCGGCGACGCTGCTCTTGCCAACGCCGCCCAGGCCGGTCAGAACGACTCCGGCGTGCGCTCGCCCGCCGTCTCGAAGCGTTCGCAACGTCTCCCTCAGTTCCTTGCGGCGTCCGATCAGGTCGTCGATTCGGAGTTGCGGAACTTGTCCGGCGACTTCGTAAACCGGGCGGACTCTCAGCGGCTGCTTGTCGAGGCTGAAGTCCGCGACCGGCGTTTCGTCTCCGGCGGCGTAGAGGCTTGCCGTCGCGTATTCAGGCTGAGTCAGGGCGACCGAATCGCCTCGTTGTATGGCCTCCCGGCGCTGTCGCTCGAGCTCCTTGCGCGCCTGCGCAAGCGCGCGGCTTGCAAGCGGAGGCTCGCGGCGCGAGAGATGTTCGTAGAAGGAGCGGGCAAGCGCGGTCGCGTAATCGTCGCTGACCGACGTCTGCATCGCCAGCACGCACGGGGCCCCGGCGTCGAGCAATGCCCGAGCAAGACTGGAAGTCTCGCCAACGTGCACTCCGCCGTGGCACGAGTTCAGAAACACCAGCGACACCGGCCGTCCGGCGTCTCGGATCGGCTGTATCAGTTCGGCCGCCGTAGCGCGCACCGCATGGCCGTCTTCATCTTCAAGCTCGACGGCGCCAGGCAGACCGTGACAGGACAGGTGCAGCACGTGATAAGCGTCGGCTTCCATCGCCTTGCCGATCACCACGGGATTGCCTACTTCAAGGATTCTCACCTCGACGTTTTCATGCCGTTGAGCCTCCTCGACGGCGTCGAGGATGTTCTGCAGCTCGCGCTCCTGATCCAGCACGGGACCGCCGCTCTGGCCTTCGCCGGGAGCTCCGACGGCGACCAGAATCTTGATCGGGCCGGCCGGTATATCGCGATCTTCAGACTTCATTCCGGCCGGCCTTCGGTACATCACCACCGCCGGCTGTATGGCCAGCAGGCGGCCGTCCGGCAAGCGAATGGCCTCAAAGGGAAGCCCGAGCAACTCCGGGTCATCGGCTTCGAAGCAGACCTCGACGGTCCGTCCCGCTTTACATCCGTCCACCAGGTTGGCGAGCGCGTCTCCGGAAGCGCCCGGCAGGCATAGTTCGCGCAACACATTTCCCAACTCGACGACGCTCTTTTCCAGGCCGGCCCTCTCAGCGGCTATCGGGTCTCGCCGAAGTCCAATGCGAAAACCTCGAAGGAACGAATCGTGCGCCGTCTTGAGATCGCGCGGCAGCGCCTGATAACTGGCTGACGCGTGTTCCTCGTCTCCAATCCGCACTACGACCCCGATCCCATGCGCTTTGACTCCGCCGGGTCTGACGTCATCAGGTTCAATTACGTCAGGTTCAATTCGATCGGGTTCAATTCGATGCGCGGCCTCCCGGCTCAAAGTTACAAGAACGCGTTCAACGCGGCCGAGGGAAGGGTCACGGGTTGGGGGCGGCGCGGCCGTTCTGCTGAACAGCGCGTCGGCGATCGCGTCGACCTCATCTATGCCGCGGCGCGCAAGCGGCCGCAGCAACGGAGGAACATATGAGTTCTCTCCGGTGACGACCGGAATCAATAGCTTACTTTCCTCAATGCGGGCGTAGATGAGATAG
Organism: Blastocatellia bacterium; assembly: GCA_023265195.1. Classification (GTDB taxonomy): domain Bacteria; phylum Acidobacteriota; class Blastocatellia; order UBA7656; family UBA7656; genus QHVH01. The sequence goes on from JAHFUG010000337.1 coordinate 2,898, forward strand.
CTTACTTCGGCCTCGACCCAGCGGCTGTCATGCGAATGGGGCGAGAATACGATTATGCCCGCGGTGGCTTGTTCAAGTCCGGCGTTGATGCAAGCGACGATGTCGTCTCCAGGGCCGATCTCCCATTTATCCAGCCAGGGTTCGATGCCCCGCTCCTCGAGCGCCAGGGCGAGTTTCTCAACCGTGGGCTTGTCGTGAGAAGAGTGACTGATGAATACGCGCATGCAACACCGGGATTTGTTGAGGTAAACCGCGAGTGAAACCGGCGAGCATTCTACATTATCTCCAGGGAAACGGCGATCCAACACTGAGCGAGCATTCGCCCTCCGTCAGGAGGGCCACTTTTATAGTAAGAATCGGACGCAGGTAGTTTGGCCATTCTTACCCCGAAGGGGTTTCGGCGCTCAGCCCAGGGTTGCCGTACTCGGCTACCCTGTGGAGTTTGGCCATTTTTGGGTTGCGCTTTTGGCAGGAAGAATTTGGTTCAGTTCGCCAATCATCAGCAACTCTCAGGTCGGGAAGGGTGGTTTACCCCCGCTCCCCAGCCAGTTTGAGTGAAGCGAGGTGCAGCGGGGGCAAGCCACCCTTCCCGACCTGAGAGTTTCTGGGATTGCACATAAAAAACCGGATATTGCTCTTCCTCAAAATGGCCAAACTCCAGAGGGTTGCCGTACTCGGCTACCCTGGGAAGCCAACGACGCGCGCCGCTCCAACCCCAACGGGGTTGCGCCTTCCAGCTTGCGCGTAGTGTCCTCCGTCAGGTTGGGTTGACCGGCGTTCATTTAACCGACGCTTAAGGGGGCGTAAAAAAATGAGTTCCGTTTTTCGAGCGAGTTCACCGCGGAGCCGCCGAGACCGCGGAGAGGGACGCAGAGAGGGCTTACTCTCTGCGGCTCTCTCAGCGATCTCCGCGCCTCCGCGGTGAAGTCCTCGCGTCACCGGCGGTACTATTCTCGTGCTGCCGCATAACTCAAAACTGGAAGTTTTTTCACGCCTCCTTAGGGTCCATTCTTTACGCTTCGAGAAATCGCTCGAGCCGCGCCATCGTTTTCACTTCGTCGCGTAACCAGCATTCCCACAAAACCAACACCGACCAACCCGCCGTTCTAAGCTTCTTCCGCGTCTTGATATCGCGGCTGCGATTGCGTGCGATCTTCGCGGTCCAGTATTCAGTGTTGGACTTTGGAACGCGGTGGCCTCGCCGGCAGTTATGGCCGTGCCAAAAACAACCGTGAACGAATATCACCTTTCTACGAGAGCTAAAGACTATATCTGGGCGCCCCGGAAGGTCCTCGCGATGCAGGCTGTACCTGTAGCCGCGGCGGTGTAACAGTCGGCGCACATACATCTCAGGAGCAGTGTTCTTGCTCCTGACTGCTTGCATAGTGCGCCGACGGAGCGACCGCGATTCCATTCTTCAAACACTCCTGATCGCCGTCCCGCCAGATTCTTATTGTCAGGCGGCTAGTTGTGCTCGACGGAAATAATTGATCATTCGCCCCAGAGAGTGTCGCCGAGCCAGCTTCCGGATTAACCGCTGATCTTCGCTGCCTTCGGGCCGCTGATCAGCGTTACATAGTCAGCGCAAATCAGCGGCTTTCCTGTACGACGCCGAGCGCCACTAATCTCTGCACGATCACCTTTTTGAATCTTACCGGCGCTTAACGTAATTCACCCGCATTCTAACAATCCACAATATTCAGTCAAGGCGCAGTGAAGGGCATTTTCTGTCTTGCTGGGCGAAAGCCTCATAGAAGCCGGTCGCGGTGGATCGAATCGCGAGACAAGGAGCTACTGCGACCGAGAGAAAGATCAGGCTCGATTTGGAATCAGTTTTGGGCTACCTTATTCACCAATGAACGCCGCAAGCCACGAAGATCACACCAAGGCTACTCCGGCCATCGAGTCAACGCATCCGGCTATCGTCGAATTCTTCAGGCGGCAGGTTAACGGTGCGGTTTCAGACGTCGAGCGCGCGGTCAGGCTCTATTACGCGGTGCGAGATGGAATTCGATATGATCCCTATCAAATCGATCTCACACTGGGCGGTATGAAAGCAAGCGCGACTCTCGAAGCCCGCCGAGGCTGGTGTGTATCTAAAGCGATCCTTCTCGCGGCTGGTTGCAGGTCATTTGGAATTCCGGCCGTACTAGGCTTCGCGGATGTGAGGAATCACCTTTCGACAGCCAGGTTGCGCGAGAGGATGGGCTGCGACGTTTTTTTCTGGCACGGATACACTGAAATGTGGCTCGAGGGAAAGTGGGTTAAGGCTACGCCGGCTTTCAACATCGAATTGTGCGAACGGTTCCGGCTGCTTCCTCTCGAGTTTGACGGACGGAGCGATTCTATTTATCACCCGTTCGACGCCGAAGGAAACCGGCACATGGAATACGTTCGAGACCGAGGAACGTACTTGGATCTTCCGCTCGATGAGATCGTCCGGACCTTTCGCAATGAGTATGGCTTTTCGCGCGGCTCTTCCGGTTTGGAAAGCGCGAGCTTCGACGAAGACGTGGAACGGGAGAGCGATGCCGTAATCAGAAGGAACAGACAATGAGGGCAGCAAAAAGAGGGTACGGCCATCGGCCGGTAAATTCCCGGACATGATGACACGGAAGTTATGGGCTTACTCCGCCAAGAAGCTGTTGCGTTAGCTTGTTAGATTTTTCGGGCCAGTCTATATATATTCAGAATATATTCAGACCGTATTCAGTTCGATTGAAGGAAATTATCATGCGAGACGTCAACGCCGTTGAGGGCATTGTTCCCCTTGGAGAGTTTAAGGCGAAGGCGGCGCAGATCCTGCGGAACTTGAGCGGCAGCGACGAACCGCTAATCATTACCCAGAACGGCCGCCCCGCCGCGGTAGTCCTATCGCCTGGCGCTTTCGAAGATATTCGTGAACGGCAGCGATTGCTCGAGATGGTCGCCGAGGGTATCGCCGACGCCGAAGCGGGCCGAGTCTACGATGATAAACAAACGCGGGCTTGGCTCAAAAGCTGGGGCACGGATGCGGAGACCGAGCCTCCACAATGAGAATCGTCTGGACACGCCGTGCGATTCGGGACCTCACCCGCGAGCGAAACTTCATCGCCCGCGAGAATCCGGCGGCCGCCAGTGGAGTCGCCTTGCGCATTGTAAGCGCGGGTGACACGTTGTCCCGGCAGCCGCGGATCGGAAAGGTCGGGCGAATCGCGGGCACGCGGGAATACGCGGTTGGAGGGACGCCGTATATCTTGATCAACAGGGTCTATGAACGACACATCCAGTTGCTGCACGTCTACAATAGCCGCCGAGACTGGCCGCCGTCTTAAGGGCGATCGAACTCCGAACTGATAAAATCGATTCTGTGGCGTTGCGCGCATTCCAGCGTGGAATCGGCGAGTCGGCTACGAAAGGGGAGTGATGGGTAAGAAGTAAGGTTCAATCTCCAGAGCGCGTTCCTACAAAGAGAGAAATGCAGATCCGCGACATGTAACACCCCGGAACAATCCGGACTGGCTCCTTACAATGAATCAAGGCGCATCTATTAGAGAAGCAGCTCATAAGCTAGTGGACACCCTTCCGGAGGACGCAACCTGGGAGGACCTGGCGCGACTCGCGTTCGAGATGCAGCGCGTCGAAGAAGGAATAGCCGATCTGGACGCAGGACGATATTGGTCGAGCGGTGAAATTCGCGAAAGACTCGGCATCCTAAATGAAGGTCATATGGTCTGATCGGGCGCTCAGGTCGCTCGCAAGGTCAGTCACTATGATCGGATCGGCATTCGCGAGAATTGTCGAACCTCCCCACCGAATAATCTATCGAATCCGCAAGAGTCGTTGTAGAGGTCATAGAGTTTTTCACGGCGCGCGAAGGCCGCCGTGGGAGCGGTAGCGCAACTCTAAATTTGAACTCGGTTGACGTTGCGTGTATATACGAGACTCTGTTTCTCATCTTGGGATCGCATTAGGAACCAATGTCTAATCGAAAAGTACGAGTCTTCCTAACCGCTGACATTGGCCAGGAGGCAATCAGCCGATTGCTCGATCGGGCATACGAAGTCGAGGTCTATCCCGATACGGAACCTCCGCCTAAATCGGTCATAATTGAGAAGGTCAGGAGCGGCGTCGACGCGCTCATCACGACTCTACCTACGAGACACCATAGACGAGGAAGTGTTCCGAGTCGGCGCCGGCACGCTGAGAGTTGTCGCGCAAATCGCGGTCGGTTTCGACAACATCGATCGTGAGGCGGCAAATCGCTACAAAATTCCTTTCACAAACACCGCTGACGTGCTGACCGAAGCGACCGCTGAGTTCGCGTTCTTCATGATGGGCGCGGTTTCGCGAAAACTCTATTCGTCCGAGAGGCTCGTTGAAGAGAACCAATGGGGTTCGTGGCATCCTTATTATCCGATTCTCGGCGATGAGGTGACAGGCAAGACCGCTGGAGTCGTTGGGACCGGCCGCATCGGCAAGGCATTCGCCAAAAAGTGCGTGGGCCTCGATATGGATCTCCTGTTGTTCGATCCTGAATTCCAAGACAACGGGTTCGTGGAGTTCGCTCGGCGCGAGATGGAACTACGGCGCGAGGCCGGCTTCAGCCGCGCGAAGAACACGATAGGCTATGTGTCATTCGAAGAATTGCTCGCTCGATCGGATTATGTAAGCCTTCACGTGCCGTTACTGATGGCAGGAGAATCGGCGTTCCCGACTCATCACTTGATGAACGAAGCGGCGCTCAGGCTGATGAAGCGGACGGCATATCTGATCAACACCTCGCGAGGTCCTGTCGTTGACGAAGACGCGTTGTATGATGCGTTGATCAACGAAACGATAGCAGGCGCCGCGCTGGATGTGTTCGAGAAGGAGCCGCTCCCCGTGGACAGCCCGCTACGCGATCCGTGCTTAAGAGACCGGCTGCGGCTCTTCCATCACTTCGCCTCCGGAACCAAGGAGACGAGGCTCTCAGCCGATCCCGAGAGCGGCATGGCGGGCCGTTGCGTCCAGGGCGTGATTGACGTGATCGAGGGTGAGTATGGCGGTAACCCGGCGAACATGCCCTTCGTCGTCAACAAGGAAGCGTTTTGAAAGGCGTCATTTGTCATTTGTCATTTGTCATTTGTCATTGGTCATTTGTCATTGGTCATTTGTCACTCGTCACTTGTTCTTCGACATCTCCAGATGGACGCATTGCCACGGGATCAAATGATAAGTGACAAATGACAAGTGACAAGTGACCAATGACAAATGACAAATGACAAGTGACCAATGACAAGTGACCAATGACAAGTGACCAATGACAAGTGACCAATGACAAGTGACCAATGACAAGTGACAAGTGACAAGTGACCAATGACAAGTGACCAATGACAAGTGACCAATGACAAGTGACCAATGACAAGTGACAAGTGACCAATGACAAATGACAAATGACAAATGACAAATGACAAATGACAAATGACAAATGACAAATGACAAATGACAAATGACAAATGACAAATGACAAATGACAAATGACAAATGACAAAT
>JAHFUG010000338.1 GCA_023265195.1 Blastocatellia bacterium
GTCGCTCAATCGAGAAGCTCTCGAATAGTCCTCGCCAGGTCTTGCCGCGAGTACGGCTTCTGGAGGTAATTCACGCCTTCTTTTACTACTCCGCTCTCGACGACATAGTTGTCGGCGTATCCCGACGCGAAGAGAATTCGAGTCGCAGGGTACAACTGGGCGACTTTTTCAGCCAGTTCATTCCCGTTCATCCTGGGCATGATCAAATCGGTGACGATCAGGTCGACTCGTGCGGTTCCTTCTTGAAGCAGCTTCAGCGCCTCAAGGCCGTCTTGAGCCTCGATCACCGAATAGCCGTAGTCTCTCAATGATTCGCTGGCGAATCCGCGAACGCCGTCGTGATCCTCGACCAGCAGGATGGTTTCATTGCCGCGCAACGAAGCCTCGCTGGCCGTCTCGCCTACGGCAGGCGAAGTAGCGTCTTCACTGACCGGCCAGTAGATCTTGAAACAGGCCCCGCGGCCGGGCTCGCTGTAGACGTGGATGCTGCCGCCGTTCTGCTTGATGATCCCGTATACAGTGGCCAATCCGAGGCCGGTGCCGCGGCCGAGTTCTTTGGTGGTGAAGAAAGGTTCGAATATCTTGCGCCGCACTTCCTCGGTCATCCCGGCCCCGGAATCGCTTATGGCTATGAGAACGTGAGGCCCTACTCGGCTGCCGGGGTGGTCATCGGCGTAAGCCGCGTCGAGCCGCGCCTGACTCGTCTCGATCGCAATTAGTTTGTCCGGCGTTGAGCCGGATTTCTCCTCTATTGCGTCGCGGGCGTTGACGATCAGGTTGACCAGTATCTGCTCGATCTGGCCCGGGTCGGCTTGTACGGCGGCGATCCGGGGATCGAGGACCGTTTCCATCTTGATGTCTTCGCCGATCAATCGGCGCAGCATCTTCTCCAAATCCTGGATGACGGTGTTGATGTCGATGGACCTGGGCTGGAAGACCTGTTTCCTGCTGAACGCGAGCAACTGCCGCGTCAGATCCCGCGCCTGCCCTCCCGCTTCGAGGATAGACGCGAGGTATTCATGGACTCGATCGGCCGCGGCTACCCGTCTCATGGCGACTTCGGCAAGGCCGTTGATCACGGTCAGGAGATTGTTGAAGTCATGCGAGATTCCGCCTGCGAGCATTCCGATGGACTCCATCCTTTGGGCGTGGCGGAGTTGCTCCTCCATCTGCTTTTCGTCGGTTATATCCTGAGCGACGCCGAGCACCTGGATGCTTCCGCTTTGGGATCTTGCGAACAGGGTGTCCCAACAATGAAGCCAGCGCCAGTCACCGTTCGCCGCCCGCACGCGATACTCCGACTCGAATATCTCCCCTTCCCCCGCCGAAGCGAAACGAGACAGCCACTTGGGAATTCGATTTTTGTCGTCAGGATGCACGATGGCCCGCATTCCCCTGGGACCCAGTTGGCGGAGCGTTTCACCGCTGTACCCTAGAATGCCGGTGACGTTGATGAATATTGTTCGCATCTCACCGAGATCGACTACGTATAGTATGCCGGGGATCGTGTCCGCTATGCGCCGGATGAAGCGCTGGCTCTCTTCGGCCGCCTTGGCTTTGCGCAAGCGCTCGATGGCGGTCGCCACCTGACTGGCCAGCGTAACAAGCAGATGCTCGTGATTTTGAGTGAACGCGCCGATCTCTTTTGACTCCGCGTCGATCACGCCAATAACACGATTGCCCACCATCAACGGGACACATATCTCCGAGCGCATTTCAGGATCTACTTCTATGTAGTCCGGGTCCTTCGTAACGTCGTGGATGCGCCGTGGCGCGCCGGCGGCCGCGACGCCGCCGGTGACGCCCTTCCCGGCCGGGATCGGAAACAAACTCGAGTTCTCGCGATGTTTGTGGAACGAGGTAGCCGGATAGAGCTTTCCGTCTTCACGGAGGAGATAGATGCCGCAGTTATCGGGAAACAACTTCTCCCGCACGGCTTCAGTCACGCGGTTGATGAGCGCCTCTTCTTCAACGGCTTCGGCTCCGGTCACGGCCACGCGATTCAAGAGAAGCAGCTCGTCCAGCGTAAGCCGGAGTTGTTCCTCGCCCCGTTTGCGCCGAGTTATGTCGGTTGAGATGCCGCACACGGCGTAGACTTCTCCGCCGGCGTTGAAGAGAGGAAACTTCATCGAGATGTAGGTATGTAAACCATCCGCTCGCGGAACTGTTTCTTCGATCTCTACGATCGATCGGGCCTCGATGGCCCGGCGGTCGTTCGCCCTGAATTGATCGGCGGTTTCCTTGGGAAGAACGTCGTGGTCGGTTTTGCCGCGCGCATCGGCGAGTGAAACGCCGAATAGATCTTCGAAATGGCGGTTGACCAGGATATAACGGCCATCGATGCTCTTGACGTAAATTATCGCGGCTGTGTTGTTAATGATGCTGCTCAGCAACTGCTCGCTCTGGCGCAGCGCATCGGCGGCTTTCTTGCGGTCGGTTATGTCTCTTAGCGCAACGACTCTGGCCGTTTCGCCGTGGTACGGTATGGCCTTGCCCTGAGTTTCGACTGGAACCCTGGTCCCGTCTTTGCGAACAACAGTGACCTCGAACTCGGCTTCATAGCCGGTCTGAATGTTTTTGAGAATGGCCGGCCGGTCTTCCGGCGCTACGATCTCGAGGCCGTTCATTCCGATCAACTCGGCCCAGCCGTATCCGCTCAGCTCGCAAAGCGATTGGTTTGCATCCACGATAATCCCGTTTTCATGAATCATGACGCCTTCGAGTGTGGACTCGGACAACCGCCGGAATCGTTCTTCGCTCTGGCGCAGCGAGGTCTCGGCTTGATCCCGCTCCAGTCCCGTTTTCTCGTGCCGGGCGATTTCGTCCTCCAACTGCTGGTTCTTCTCGGCCAGGGCCAGCGCGTTTCGGCGCGATCGTTCGAGGGCTTTCTCACGTTGACGAATGGCGGTTCCGACAAGACCCGCTGAAAACCCAAAGACTATAACGGCGCCTATCCAGTGCAAGCCCGCCGCAAGCGTGCCCGCGGCTAACGGCAATAGGCCGCTTGCTTCCCCGTAGACTAGACCGAGACCGATCGCGGCGGCCGCTACGGCGGTAACGATTCCCCAGCGGGCCCCGAACAGGAGACTCGCGAAGAGTATGGGAATGATGAATGCGGCGTAAGCCGGCGCTCGAACGCCGGAGCCGGCGACGGACGCAAGAGTCAACGCGGCCATCGAGGGAGTGATCAATATGAGGCCGGCAAGGCGCGGTCTTCCGGCGCGCAGGAACAGGAAAGAAATTGCGGCTATAGCAAGCAGTGAACAGTCCAGCCACAGTCGCGACGTGCGTTGGGGAGCGAAGATCAGCAAAGCCAAGGCGTGAACGGCGGGCACGGAGACAACCACCGCCAGGAACCCCCGGACCAGTTGGGCCTTTCTTAAATCTTCCTGCTTGGCTGAATCCGTCTCCTGGCCTGTCAACTTTGTTGTCATACTTCGTACTACCTCTTTGCTCCGAGGCGCCAAGACAAACCGGCTAGTATATGCCGCGTTTCTCGCCCGAGTCGATAGACGTTCAGAGTTCAGCCTTTAGGCTGCGGCACGCTGAAGCGTGAACTCTAAACGACACGACTGTACGGTACGCTGAAGCGTGAACTCTAAACGACACGGCTGTACGGCACGCTGAAGCGCGAACTCTAAACGACACGGCTGTGTCGTGATTACAGCCCAGCACCACCAGCGGACCAAAGTCCGATTGGCTGATCCGCGCAAATCGGCGCTACGAATTCAGCGGAATTCAGCGGCTCCTCCGATCGCTCCGCCTGGCTCAAAATGGCCGAAGAGGGTCGTAGGTGTGGCTGCGTTACAGCCTGGGGGAATCTCCATCGGCGTGGTGGCTTTCTTTCGAGTCGCCGCGCGCCGAAAGGGAAACGGTCTACTTCGGGTTCTCACTCTTGAAAAAATCTATGCCGGCCGCTTGCTGCGGCAGGTCTACCGTGGCCACGGTCTTCAGCGCCCTCAAGTCGATTATTTCGACCGTTCCCGGTTCGGACCCTACGCCTTCAACCGAGACGAATGCGTAACGGTCGTCGGGCGACACTACGACTCCGTGGACGACCCTCCGTTTTGTAGGAAGTTGCGCCAACTCTCGGCCCGTACTCAAGTCGAATATCGACACGGAGGGCCCGCGTTTGTTAGTAGCAATCAAGCGGCCGTCTTTAGTCACCGCGAGATTGTAGACCCCGGGCCCGGCGGCCATCCGTCGAGCGACCTTCCAGTTTCTTGCGTCCACTTCGACTATCTCGCTCGACTTGTTGCACGCGACGTAAATGGAGGCGCCATCGGAAGAGGGTTGCGCCCAGGTCGGTGAGCAGCCGGCGTCTCCGGGTTTGAGAGGCTCGAGCCCGTGCCCACCGGCGTCATGGCCCTCTGCGCTCATGGAGTGCGGCGCCGGCGGACCGGTCATTCCCATCTCCTTACCTTTCGTGAGCAAGAAACGCCGCGATACCTTGAACGTTTGCGTGTCAATCTCTACGAGCACGTCGTCCATCATGCAGGCGGAGTATTGCTTAGTACCGGCTGGATTGATTCGCGAGCCGTGCGGCATTGTGCAAGTGGGAATGCGGGCGACTTCAATCATGTCTTCGGCGGCTACGACTGAAACCGATGAGGGAACCATGTCTCCGTGAAGGTTGAAGTTCACGACGTAGACAAAGCCGCCGTCGGGCGTCACATCGAGCGTCGCCGGAAACAAGCCCAGCGTCACCTTGCCGAGCACCTTGTCGTCTTTGGCCGAATACTTGAGCAACGTTCCGAAGGGCCGGCCGTGGCCCAGCGAAACGAAATAGAACTGCTTGTCCGGTGAAAAAGCGATGCCGTGCGGGCCATCGATGTCCACGGGGTGCAGGCCGGTGGTGAATTCCCGGTCGAGGCGCGCGCCTTTCGGTCCGAACCTCACCACGGCAATCTTGTCCGCGGATTCACAATCGACGTAGACGATGTAGTCTTTCTCGGGCGCCTGCCGAGCTCGGCCTGGAGTGACGACGAAGAGTAAAGCCGCAATGAGGATCAATGTACGGGCGGCTCTCCGTGGCCGCCCCTCCTCTAGGTAAAGAGTTCTTGTTGATTCGACCATGTCGTCATTTCAGAGGCGTTCGTCAGTACCGCGGCGCGCAAGCAGACACACTGAAGTCCGCGATACTTCGGCCGCCAATACCGCTGCGCGCGGCATGCAGGCTGAAGCCCGCGGCGCCACAGCCGGCATTAATCTCCCGCTTCCACCACCGCCTCCGCGGCCGGCGCTTTAGCGGCCGACTCACGCATCCATTCATTGAGTTTCGCCATGTCCTTCTTCACCGTCCTGGACCCCGCGAATAGAATGAGCGCGAGCAAAACGCCAAAGACCGGGATGACGTACAGCGCGGAGTGAAGCCCCTGCGCCGCGTAAGCCGCAAGCTCAGCTTTTGTCATCTGCGCTATGGGCTGGCCTGCCGACGCGCGTTTGAAGAAGAAGTCGCTTAATGCTCCCATCCCGACCGGACCAAGCGCCGCGCCGAGCACGTACATCGCAAAAAAGTATATAGCCATCGCCGTGCCTCGAAGCGAAGGCTCGATGATGTCTTGAATCGTCGAATAGACGGTCGAGTAATACACGTACATGGAAGCGCAGCCGATCGACATCAGAATGGTGAAGGGCGCCACCTCGCCCACGGGCCTGCCCAGGGCGAAGAATACGCCTGGGGCCGATATCAACAACGCGGCCGAGGCTACGACCAATCGGCCGTTCGCTTTCCGCCTCGTGATGGAATCCCCAACCAGTCCCCCCACGATCAACCCGGGCACGCCGGACAGGCCATACGTGATCATCGAGATTATCCCGGCCTTGAACTGGCTGAGGTTATGCACGCGCTGCAGGAACGGCGAGAGAAACGCGCCCAGGGCGTACATGTTGAAGTTGTGAAGCGCCCCGCTTGCAATGATCCACCACATCGTTGGAATCGATAACACGAGCAAGTAAGGCGACCCTTCGCGCTTCAAGCCGCGTGTGTCGTGAATTTCCGACGCTCCCCGGTGCGGCTCGTGAATCGTCAAGGCGACCAGCGCGCAGATCAATCCGGGGATTCCAGCAATGTAGAAAGCGGACTTCCAGCCAAACTCCGCCGCGAACCAGCTACTAGCCGCGAAGCTCAGCGCAATGCCGATAGGCAGTCCCAGCATGAAAACGGAGAGCGCTTTTGCGCGCTTTTGCGCCGGAAAGAAATCGCCGATGAGCGAGGTGGACGCCGGGGCGCAACTGGCTTCTCCCACGCCAACGCCGAGCCGCGCCAAGAAGAGTTGAGTGTATCCCGCGGCCAGCCCTGACAACACGGTGAAGAGGCTCCAAACAGTGACGCCCGCGGCGAGTATTCGTTTGCGCGAGATTTTGTCGGTCAACCGGCCAAGGGGAACGCCGACCACCGCGTAGAGAATGATGAAGGCGGTGCCAAGCGTGCCTAGCGCCGTATCGCTCAGTTTCCACTCGTTTCTGATCGTCTCGCCGACCGCGCCGAGAATCTGGCGGTCAAAGAAATTCAACGTGTTCACGGCGAACAAAAGCCCCAGCGCAAGTCCTGCTTTCGATCTATCAGTCATTCATGAACTCCATCTTTGTTCAGAGTACAAGCTTCACCTTGCTTGAATCGCGATACGGCAACCTAAAGGTTGAACTCTAAACTTACTCGGAACTTCTCGGGTGATGTGGCAACCTAAAGGTTGAACTCTAAACTTACTCCGAGCTTCTCTGAACGCTCTGAACTTACTCTGAACATCTTTCAACGCGCCTTGTCGATTATCTGCTTGAACTCGCCGCCGAGCTTCAATATCTCCGGAATCTTCTCCTGGCCGCCTCTTAGATCAGCCGGGTGAACTATTTCAGCGATGCGCCGGCGAATCTCCAGTCGTCTCTTGGTTATTTCCTCGGAGGGCGCTCGCCCGCTGTCGGCTAGATCCCGCATCGAACTCCGGATGTCATCAGAGAGCGTCAGCATTTGCTGAAATCTCTCCGGCAACTCGGGCAGGTATTCGAGGCCGTGACAGCCCGCGCAAAACAATCCAAGCGAGAAACTTCGCGCCTGCGCTCCTACGCTGTGGGCGCCGTGGCATTGCGTGCAATCGAGACGAGGAGCGCCGCGGCGATCGGGAAAGTGGCGGCTGGTCTTGAATGACGATAGCGGTTGGAAGTGGCAGAAGCCGCACATTCTAAGCGTATCGTTCGCGCTCGGCTTCGCCACCAACGTCGAGTCGTGAGCTTTCTCCTTGTCGTCAACCGAATCGTCGCCGCCGTGACACTTCACGCAGGATATCTTCGATTTGGCGTGCGTGCTACGGGCGAATACCGCAACCACTTCGCTTGTCTGCTTTCGATGACAGTCCGCGCAGCCGTCCTTTGCAGCGCTGCCTGGGCTCGCGGACGCAGCCGTTTCCGGGTTCGCGAAACCACTGGAAAGCATAGCTCCGGCAACGAGGCTGAAAGCTGAAAGTAAAATCGTTTGAACCCTCTTCCTCACGAAATCACGAGCCTTATTAGAGATGTGATTTGAGCGCCGGGCGTCTTTTCTTCGGTTACTTGCCGCTGAAAGCCGGTTTGCGCTTCTCGAGGAAGGCCCTGACGCCTTCGCCGAAGTCTTCGGAGTGAAAGCACTCGCCTTGATTGACGGCCTCGAAGTCGAGAGCCTCGGCCAGGCCGTGACTGCCGGCGAACGCGAGCCCTTGCTTTATCTTCGCCAGCGCTATTGGAGCGGACGCTACGAGCCGCACGGCCAGCGCATCGACGGTTGCATCCAGTTCTTCGAAGGGCACGACCTTGTTTATCATTCCGAGCGAGAGCGCTTCGGCGGCGCCGAAGACGTCGCCGGTCGCCATCAATTCGAACGCCTTGTGATAACCCACCAGCCGCGGCAGCGTGTATGTAGAACCGCCGTCGGGCATGAGACCGATCTTGACGAAGCCCTGTCCGAACTTGGCCTGCTCCGACGCGATGAGAATGTCGCATGCGAGCGCGTAGTTGCACCCAACGCCGACCGCGTGTCCATGAATCCGCGCGATGATTGGCTTCGGCAGGTTTCTCATAGCCAGGATGGCCGGGTTCGTGTGCGTTCGCAGCGATGAGGTTACATCGACGGATTTACGGTCTTGCAGGGCGCCGGACTGAAGATCGGCCCCCGCGCAAAAGGAGTCGCCCGCACCCGACAATATCACGACGCGGCTCTCGTCTTCGGCCGACCGTTCGATGGCCTCGCGAAGCGACTCCATCATTTCCGAGTCGATAGCGTTGCGGCGGTTGGGCTGGTTGAACGTGATTCGTTTGACGCCGCCTTCGAGCGTGACCAGGAGCTTGTCGCTCATTGCTTCTATTCCTTTCGCGTTGAAGTACGCTCGCGCAAGACGGCGTAATTCTCGCTTAAAGACCGGAGTTTTGCAATGCAATGCG
>JAHFUG010000339.1:0-3852 GCA_023265195.1 Blastocatellia bacterium
CGCGAGCCGTTTGCAACTGGATTGTTCTTCAGCAACGAGATCGCTGAACGACCCCCGGCCGGCTCTCGTGGCAAGCAGCGTATGAGCGGGTTCGGGTTCGAGCACGTACAAATGAATCGATGCGATCACCGCCGACCACGCGTCAAACCGTGACGTAATCAGCGTGTGGCAGTGACCCGTCTTTGGAATCCAAGACTGGATCGCCGCTTCCTCCTCGGCGTTGTCCAGCACCAGCAGCCGATCGCCACGGCGGTCGTCATTGGTCTCGAGGGAACGAAGCGCGAGCTGCGCCTTTTCGACTACGTTGGTCGACTCTCGTTGTTGGGGCGCGAGCAAATCGCAAAGCCGCGCGAATTCGTTCTCGACGCCCAGCCGGCAGTTCACCCAAAAGATTTGCGGATAACATCGCCAGAACCTCTCGACGTACTGCCGCGCGAGTGTCGTCTTGCCAACGCCCCCGAGCGCGGCGATGGCCTGCACCCGCCCCTGCGTCAACACAGCCGTTGGGTTCCGGTGTAGGGATTCGTGAATCAGGTTGAGTTCCCGCTCGCGTCCGACGAAGTACCGGTTGGCTCGATAACGTACGTCGGCCAGCCGGGCGGGCTTGTCTGGCGCGGGCCGTTCCAGCAGTGATTTCAGCGCGGCGAAAACCCGCTGCCAGACAGTATCATCGGCGGGGTCAATCTTAACCGCCTGTCCTTGAAAGCGTGTTAAAGGCGGAGTGAAGACGTCTGAAAATTCGCCCTCGAAGATGAGCGGGATCACCGCTTCGGCGCCGTAGGTTTCGAACTTGGTCCACTCGGAGAGTTTCCAGCGCGGCGTTAGCACTGGGAGCACGACGCGGCTGGCCTCGCAACCCGCCTCGATCTCACGATGCCAGTCGCAGCCCGGATTGAGCCGCGCCTTGTCAAACCAGACGCAAAAACCGGCCGCCTCCAAGCGGCGGTGTACCTCTTCGGCAAACGACAGATCGGGCGAGGCATAACTGATAAATGCGTCATATTGTGAGTCGGTCATCAGTTCTGATTCCTATCGTTGACGTGTAGGAACCGCTCCAAAAAGAATCTGCGTCCGATCAGATGGGCCGTCGTGCTTAACCGCTGAGCCAAGCAAATCAGAAACGCCATGCACTACGTCGGTGGCAGTCAGTTGCGCGCCAATACCCATAGACGGCCCTGTGAACGTTACCTAGAGGCTTCCTTCCTGGAATCGTACCGGATCGCTCGACTGACTCGTAAGCTCTTTCAGCGAGACGGCCTTGTTTTGGAATGGCTGTAGCAAAACGTCGGGCAAAGTCAGTGGGCTGCCATCGAGCGCGAAGAGCGTGCAGGATGCGGTTAGCGCCCTCCTGGAAGCGTTGTTGAAGGTCAGCGTGGAATTCCAATCGCCCTTAGTCGAGTAATAGGTAATGGCGGAGACGTGCGTGGGGCCTGGCGTAGTCGTGCTCTGAGCGTGTCCCTTTCTATCAAAGAAACCATAGGCAGACGCGAGGACGCCGATCACAAGAACAGCGGCCAGCATCGCGGCAAGACGCGCGTTTCTTAACTTCATCGAGCCTTGTCTTCCAAGAGCGCTCTGGTGACGCTGCTTCTAGGGTCGGCATTCGAGATTGGCATGCTAAATCCTCCTGAGTGCGGGACAAGAAGGAACTGGTCGAAGGCTAAGCTCACTGCGGCTTGCCAAAGGGCGATTCCTGTTTTTTTGACACTCGTCACCGAGACGCTTCGGTGATCGTTTAGAGGAACATCCGAACGCCGATTATTCATGCAATCCGTTTCGCCAGTCAACCGATCGCGATCATCTCAAGCGATCGGGACCGCCGGATTATCGACTGCAGTCCCCGCAGTCTCCAATAAACAGATCCGGCGGTCAGACACTGGCGCAAACCCCGAACCGGGACTGGTTGTGCTGATACTTACGTTCTCGTTACGCCGTGTGAGGAACTGAAATCTCTCAGTCTCATTTGCGTGGCCTCATAACAAGCGGTAGTTCGTTCGCCGCATTCTTGTTCGGGTATTCGCGGCGATGATAGTATTCAACGGCCAAAGAGGAATCAACCCGCCGTATGTCAAAAGAGAAGATACTAGTCGTTGACGATGACCAGTCGGTTCGATGGTCCCTTACCGAAGCGTTGCGTAGCTGGGGCTATGTCTTTGTCGAAGCGGGCACGATCGCGACCGCGCTGTCGGCCTTTGACACGGAACATCCTGCCGCCGTTCTCCTGGATGTTAATCTTCCGGACGGCTCGGGACTGGACGCGTTGCGGGAGATGAAGGACCGGAATTCGCAAACGGTTATCATCATGATAACCGCGGACGTCATGCTCGAGGACACCATTAGCGCGCTCCGCGGCGGCGCTTACGACTTCATCGCCAAGCCGGTTAACCCGGAAGAACTGCGAGTGACAATCAGAAACGGACTCGAGGCCCGGCAGCTTCGCAAAGAAGTCACGATGGTCCGCCGCGAGCGCACGAGCCGGTTCAGCTTCGACCGCATCGTGGGCTCGTCACCGGCGATGGCGGAGATGATCGCGCTCGGCCGCAAGGTCGCGGCGAGCGAAGCTTCGGCGGTATTACTCCAAGGCGAGTCTGGCACGGGCAAGGATTTGCTCGCGAAAGCTATCCACTACGCGTCGCGGAGAGCGGGCGCTCCGTTCGTCGCTATCAACTGCGCGGCTATACCGGGAACGCTGATCGAGAGCGAATTATTCGGCTACGAAAAGGGCGCGTTCACCGACGCCCGCGCGCGAAAGGAAGGGCTCTTAGAACAAGCCGAGGGGGGAACGATATTCCTGGACGAAATCGGCGAACTCGAGTTGAGCCTTCAGGCAAAGCTGTTGAGAGTGCTCGAAGAAGGCGCGTTCAGGCGGGTCGGCGGACTTAAGGACCTTCCCCTTGACGTTCGCGTAATGGCGGCGTCAAACCGCAATCTCAAATCGGAAAGCGAAGCGGGGCGCTTCCGGCTCGATCTCTTCTACAGGCTGTCGGTCATTCAACTCGACGTGCCGCCGCTGAGGGAACGCGGCGACGACGTCATCGTTTTAGCCAACCAATTCATCGCCCGATTCAACGAGCAACTGGGCAAACGTATAACCGGTCTGGCGAGCGAAGTGGCGGCGTTGTTTCGCCGATACTCTTGGCCGGGCAACGTCCGCGAGTTGAGGAACGTCATCGAGCGGGTCACCATCCTCGAAGACGGAGACGTGATAACCACTCGGTATCTGCCCTCCGACCTTACGAGGAAAAAGAGCGGCGACTACGCCCACTCAGGCGATCTCGCGAGCCTGTTCCCGCTGCCCGGGGATGGAGTCGCTCTTGACGAGGTCGAGCTGTCGCTTGTTCAGCAGGCGCTGGATCGAAGCGGTGGGAATCAGACGCGCGCGGCCGAGTTACTGAGAATTTCTCGGGATCAGCTTCGTTATCGGATGAAGAAACTCGATCAAGCAGCCGTGGAGGAATCGTGATCTCTGGATGACCAAAGGAACTATCAAGTCGGAGAGTGGTACAGCAAGACAAACCCTTTAACATCGGGGAAACTGCTGCCCGTGGCAAGCTAGGTTCAAACGGACAGGCCGCTCGAACACACGGCATGGAGCCGACGTTCACTTGCCTACGAGCGTCGCAAGTATAAGCCGCTCAGAGTGGATGCGCCAACTGTTCCTTACCAGTGGTGCTTGGCAGAGTCGCCATAGAGAGAAAGCCGCTGATTTGCGCTGACTGCGTAACCATGATCTGCGCAGATCATGGTTACGCAGTCAGCGCAAATCAGCGGCTTTCTCTCTGTGGCAATTTGTACCGAGCACCACTGGTCGCTTAGGGAAATAAGAACGACAACAAGTTGGTTTGACGGTAC
>JAHFUG010000339.1:3952-8392 GCA_023265195.1 Blastocatellia bacterium
ATCCAGATCTTGTCTTGCAATGCATAACAACAGTCGGTGCTCATTTCGTCAAAGGTAGCCAGTCCTCGGCTGTTCAGCCGCTCTTTGGCCTCGAGCACCAGCTCAGTGGATGGAACTTGAATCCCGAGATGGCTCAGCGCTCCCTGCCCGTCGATGTGACTCGCATGATTAAGAGTCAGGTTCAACGGAGGTTCGGCTATGTCGAACTTCGCGTATCCTGGCTTGTGTTTGACGGGGTCAACGCCAAACATCGCGCTGTAGAATGCAACTGACTTTTCGACGTCGCTGACATTGAGTGCAACGTGAACCTTGAGGCGTTCATTAGAAATGTTCTGTTCCTTAAACATGTGTTTCTCCTTAGTATCAATTTGATCCGGCCTGATCTAACAACTGATTTGAAATAAAAATCTCCGCAGCCTCTTCCCTCTTCCCTATCCCCTCTTCCCTATCCCCTATCCCCTATCCCCTGTCCCCTGTTCCTATCCCCTTCTTTTCGCCGAAGTGATCTTAACCGGTTCGACTACCGCCGCTCGGGTGCAGCACTCGTCATAAAGAAAGGACAACAGATCCTGAAGAGCCTGCGCATTGGCCGAGTACCATAGCCATTGCTTGTCCTTGCGGCTATCGACCAATCCCTCCATCTTCAGTTTTTCAAGATGATGAGACAGGGTCGATCCCGGCATTTCAAGTTCCGCTTGAACATCTCCAACAACCATGCCATCCGGATGAGCCGAGATAAGCAACCGCATTATCCGCAGCCGCGGCCCCGATCCAAGCGCCGCGAACATTTCGGCGTAACGTTCAACGTCTTTAGATTTCATATTTCGATAATACTAGAACTACCGGACATCGTCAAGCGTGTTTTTGGAATCGTCGTGAGCTACTAGAGGAAGCGTTCGAACTGCCTGGAGTTGCAATCGCCAGTCACAAATCTCACTAGATACCGGAAATGGCAGGCCTTCGCCTCGTCGCCATTTGGGATCTGAATCTCGTTGTCTGAAGGGAATACTTGGAGGCGGCGGTCGGAATCGAACCGACGGATAAAGGTTTTGCAGACCTCTGCCTTACCACTTGGCTACGCCGCCTTGCTGAAGGGTCTTTTCAAATAAAAGGCGAAGGCGCCGTTTGTTCGTGTGAACTCGACTGTTGCCTTCGCCTCGATCCTTTGGAGCGGGAGACGGGATTTGAACCCGCGACTTCGACCTTGGCAAGGTCGCACTCTACCGCTGAGTTACTCCCGCTTGGATTTCAGAATATACCCGTCGCCCTTCTCTCGTGTCAACGTCCGGCAGGTCCGGGGTGCTTAACGGTTTTGGGGGAGGCGGAGCGGAAAGATGCGTGGCCCAGGGAGAAAGCAAAGTAGGGTAACGACGCATAGATATCGGTGCGAGTTTTTGGGCTCTTCTCATTAACACCCTGCTTAAGCTGGGTGAGAACGGCCAACCGGAGCGCCCGCAACCCTTTCAACGGTTTGCTTCCGGATCGAGAAACTGTTGAAACAGTTTTGAAGCAGCCATCCAGTGCCCGCCTCGATGAATCGAGGTGTTAATGTTAATGAGAAACGCGACACTCGGGCCCGATACGATTCGGGCAGATAACGCAGTCCCAGCCAATACGGTTAAGCACCCCAGGTCCGTCGGAATGAGAGTGCTACAGAACAGCTATGGTTGAGCCTATGAAACCCGTCGGCAGGCAACGCCGCTGATTGACGCCTGACTTTGTGACGCTAATCCGCTCGGATCCGAAAACCAAAAACAGCGACGATCGGCGGTCACGGCGCCTGGACATCTCGGTCCTCGCGGCGCAAGCCTCAATCCGACCTGTATCTTTTCCGATCGCGTGCCTGACCCTTTCGGTTAAGTGTATTAAATGTTGACAAAGAGGCGAATGCATTCATAATGGCAGAGGCTTGGGTTTACCCCTCAATTTACGGCCCCTTCCAGCGAGCTTGCCCCAAGACAATCAGAGTAAGCGCTCGATAATTCGGGCTCACCGGAGGCTGCGCCGAACAATGAAGCAGGCAACGACCAAAGGCGAAATAGCAAACTTCACCCCACAACAGATCAGCGCCTACTACCTCGATCTCGGACGACTCTTGGACCGCCTCGAACGTCCATCCACTCATTATCAGGCTTTGGGTATTGAAAGATCCGCCAATCTCAATCAGATCAAGCAGTCCTATTTCAAGACGCTGGATTGGCTCTACGCGCCGTATTCGATCAACGCGGCCCTGCCGTCCGACCTTCAGTCCAGGGTTGACAGGGCGTTTCAACGCGTCTCACTGGCGTTTTCCGTGCTAGCCAACTTCGCCAAGAGGCTGGAATACGACCGTCAGATAACTCCCGCCGTCTCAAAGCCGGCCGCGGCCAGCGCGAGAACACGATCCGACGCATTGAAGCTCGCCGAACAGGGAAAGGCGCCGGCTCCACAAAACAACGGGGCCATTCCGCTGCCTCGCATAACGTCACAGTTGAAGGCCTACAGCGCATTCGGGAGCGGTCCTCTGGAAGTGGATCGAGATCGCCGCCGAGTCTCGAGAATCAAGCTCGCCGTGCCCGCTCGAGTAACCGGCCACGAGCGGGTAGGCGGCAAGTGGAATGAAATGGCTACGACGGTCGATGTGAGCCGGACGGGCGTCACGATTCAAATGCGTCATCGCATGCGCCCAGGCCGTGTGCTCTACTTGACTCTCCCATTGCCGGCCAAGCTGCGAAACCACGGACATGCGGACCCCAGTTATGCGGTCTATTGCCTTGTCCGCCGCGTTGACCCGCTCAAGCAGGGATTCCGCAACATCGGCCTCGAGTTCATCGGAGCCAATCCACCGCCGGGGTTTCTGGATAAGCCCTGGGCCACGTTCAAGGCGGCCAATTGGGCGGGAGGTAACCGGCGGCGAAAGCCGAGGCTGCCGCAGACCGAAACAGTCGTGGTCGAGTACTACGATGAAGCGATGCGGGCTCTGGGGAGGGAGACCGCGCGTACGGAGAACCTCAGTTCAGGCGGAGTGCAGGTGAGCATTAGAACGGCTCCCGCTGAATTCGAGCTTGTGCGAATCCTCTGTCCGGCCCGAGGCTTCGAGAGCTTTGCCGCGTTGCGGAACCGCTTCAGGGGAAAAGACGGCTTCGAACGGCTATGCCTGCAGTTCAGCGATAATGAGTGGAGAGAGTGAGGGGGAATTGCGGATTGAGGATTGATGATTGCAGATTGATGATTGATGAATGCAGGTTGATACTTGTAATGCAGAATCAATCCTCAATCTGCAATCCGCAATCATCAATCATCAATCATCAATCATCAATCATCAATCATCAATCCTCAATCCCCAATCCGCAATCCCCAATGATCAATCATCAATCATCAATCATCAATTCCCCTTCCCTCTCCTCGATCTCCAGCTTCATGACCATCGCGTCCTCGGTCGGGAATCGGTAATAGTCCCGGCGCCGCGCTATGAATCTGAAACCTAACTTTACGTAAAGAGACTGCGCGGACATATTCGACGCCCTGACTTCAAGGACGACGGATCTGACTCCACAGGGCCGGGCAATCTCGATAGCCGTCTGCATCAAGCTCCGGCCTATGCCCATCCTCCTGAATCGCGGATGCGCGGCGATGTTGTTGACGTGCATTTCATCCTCGACCGTCCACCCCGCGAAGAAACCGATCACCTCAGGCTCTAGCGCGTGATTCCGCGAACGTCGAGCGACAAGCAATACGGAAGTGGGGTTCTTCAGCATCTCTCTGCGATACGAATCATAGCCCCAGCGATTCAGCCCGGAAGCCTCTTCGATTTCGACGACCTGTTTCAAGTCGCGCTCTCGCATTCGGTCGATGCTGAACATCTTGTCCATACGGTCCAAATCTCGTATTAGGCCACTTGCCGAACAACATCGCAAAAACATTTACGATGTTTCAAGCGGCCAACGCAAAACCCAAAAGCTGACCGCTAACCGCTAAAAGCTAATCGCGCTTTTTCGCGGACTGTGCGCGGGAATCGGTTGCCCGAAGGGCCATTGTTTTGCGGCGCAGTCCGCGAAAAGGCCTAGTGGCGCCTGGGGGAAGTTTCGTCGCAGAGTAACCGCTGATTTACGCTGACTGCGTAACTCTGATCTGCGCTGATCAGCGGGCCGAAGGCCGCGTAGATCAGCGGTTGATCGGGACGCCGGATTCGGGCCGCGCCTTTGCAGAGGCCACTGTCCAAGTATTTCCACCGAGCACCACTAGCCTGGATTTCCACAGAACGGTCCCTCCGTGGGAATCCAGGCTAGTCCTTTATGCTAAGCGTTACGAGAATTCTGTTCACGTTTCCCCCGAGAACCACCGCGTGATCCGCACTCCGAACCCCGAACTCCGAACTCCGAACTCCGAACCCCGAACTCCGAACTCCGAACTCCGAACCCCGAACTCCGCACTCCGAACTCCGCACTCCGAACTCCGAAC
>JAHFUG010000340.1:0-1328 GCA_023265195.1 Blastocatellia bacterium
CTCCGAACTCCCAACTCCCAACTCCGAACCCCCAACTCCGAACTCCGTCCCGCCCACTAAACATGACGGAAATGGAACGTGCCGCAATGCATCTCTTTCAAAATCAACCTGACGCGAGAGCCGGCCGGGCGATCTTAAAGATTCGTTAGCGCGAAAGAGACCGGCGACTCGTCAATTAATGGTTTGAATTCCGGCGCCAGCGCATCGTGGGCGGGCCGTTCGAAAAGATTGAGATTGGGCAAAAGCGAGTGCGCCGCCAGCGCCGCCATCACCGCCGTGGTCTGATCCTCGTCTGATCGGCGGAGCCAGGAATCGGCCATCCACGCCAGTTCCAGCAGATCACCCAGCCTATCGACGAGCCGCCGCGCATTGGTTGCCGCCCAGTACGAATCGGCCAGCCGCTCGGTCGTCACTTCTTCCAGCGTCTGTCTGAACGTTTGATCGAAACGCCGTCTCGTCCTGGGCATAAGATCGCGAGGCCACTTGCTCAATATGGCGTTGACTTCCGCCCGCCACTTCTCCAGCAGATTCGATTTCCCCAAATCCCGCGCGATCTGCAAACAGAGAGTGTTGTGCGCGCCCTCCCAGGTCTCGATAATCATGGCGTCGCGCAACAGCCGGGGCAGCACGCTGAAATCTTCGACTATGCCGTTTCCGCCCAGCACCATGATCGCATCGTGAATAGAAGCGGTGAGCGTGGAAGCCGTCCGGTACTTGGCGAGATTCGTCAAAAACCGCTGCCACATCGCCTGAGCCGGATCTTCAGGCGCCATACCATTCCGATCGACAAGCGCGATCAGCTTGAACGTCAGCAGGCGCTGCCGCAGCAATCTCTCCAGCAGCGAAATGAGGGTTTCCTGAATCAACGGATAATTGACGATCGGCTGCCCGAATGCCTGGCGCTGCCGCGCATAGTTGCGAGCCTCAATGAACGCCCGGCGAAGAAAGCCGCACGCGTTAACGGCGTTATGCATGCGGGACGCGTTGATGACGTAATTCATCAACGTCTTGAATCCCTCGGACGGATCGCCTATCGCATAAGCAGTCGCCTCATTGAAATCCATTTCGGCCGTCGGCAGGGATCGCGTGCCAAGTTTATCCTTGAGTCTTCGATAGGAAAGACTATTCAGCCGGCCATCCGGCAAGACGCGCGGGACGAAGAACAACGCCACGCCGCTAGTTCCTTCTCCGCCGCCCGCGACCCGCGCCGCGACGGCAAAGAACTCATCCGGATTCGAGCAAAACCATTTCTCGCCCGTGAGCGACCATGTCCCGTCCTCGTTCTGTTCCGCGCGAGATTCAATGGCTCCGACGTCGGAGCCTCCGGC
>JAHFUG010000340.1:1428-4256 GCA_023265195.1 Blastocatellia bacterium
CCTGCGGGTAGGCGTCATGGAGCATTGAGTGGGCCTCGCTTGGGAGACCTCGGTCGAAAGAAATGGGTTTCTCAATCGCGAGCTTACGAGAATAAGTCGGCGCCGCCTCCGAAGCAGGACACTCCGTAGGAGCGCAATGTTTATAGGGATGGGTTCGTGCCCGAGCCGCACCTCAGCAGGGTGCAACGCAGATGGATTGTCCAACACTCGGGAGCCAGCGGCACAGGCGGCAGCAGGGCCTGGAGAAGGAGATGTTGGTGTGACATTGCCCGGCTGCGATGGGATGCAGCCGGGCCCACTTTTCACACGTTTGTGCGCCGCTAACCCAGCCCGCGGCTCAACTCGGCAAATGCACTACGACGGTATCTCAGCACGCTCGATGTAGACCTTCACTGCTTCTTGCCAGTCGGGCATCAGGTCGAACAGAAGGACCTGGGCGTTGATCAGGGTTCGAAACACCGCCGAAAAGTCCGGGTTCTTTGATTCACAGTTGCTTTGCAAGGCGCCCATGAAAGCCCGGTATCGCTTGTTAGGATGCTCGCGAGCCAACTGCGCGATCAACGCCAAGTTCTTAATCGCCATTTCACCGTCGAATCCGTAAATCCTCAGATAGTTGACCGCGAGGATGGCCACGGTGATCTTTAGACCAACGGCCCGCGCCTCTTGAACTGTGAGATGGTTGATGAACGCAGAGATTTGAGTATTCGGCGCCGCTTGATGAGCTATGTTCTTGGTTATCATCGTTTTTCCAAGACCGTTTGCGCCAAGCAGAATCAAATTGCGGCCTTCGGTGATTGAAGTCCAGGCTCATAGCGCGCTCGATCAAGTCGCGATCTATCTTTTTGGGCCAGTTCCAATCGAAGTTGGCGATTGGTTTGAAGCGGCCCAGCCGGGCATTGCGCAGCCGGCGATCCAGGCCGCGGCGGTCGCGATCCTGGGATTCAGACCTGACGATCTCTTCCAACAACATTCGCGGTGACCAACGAAGCTTGACGGCCCGGGCAATGAAGTCGTCCAGGCCCGAAGCCATCAGCGCCAATCTAATCTACCGCGTGTGGCCGGCGTTATTAGCAACACACTCCAGGACAGTTCCGGCAAGCCCGTTGACCCTGTGATGAATGACTCACGCGCAAGCATAGCGCGCGGCCTCGTGGCGGTCGTGATCGAGACTCTCTCGACCGGCTAATCTACCGGCGTGGTCCTGGTTCGGCGACAACAGCCAGACGGTCGCCTTTCGAACTCACCGCCATGCGAGTGATGGATTTTAGACCGTGGCTGGAAAAGTCCGCCGCTTCTTCCCAACGCGCAACTCCGCCTATCCTGCATCTGTATAGCTTTGAATCCTTGCCCATCAGCACGGAGCCATCCGCCAGCCAGATATAGTCCTCGCTTCCGGGAAGAGTCTTGATCAACGGCTTGATCTCGCGGCTCTTGACGTCAAGCGACTTGATCCACCATTCGTTGTCCGAGACCTTGTGAACGAAGCTGACGAGATCGCGACCGGGCATACGCCGAAAACACCTGCCAACATCGGATGCGGCGATCTCGGCCTTCTGCGTTCGAACGCCGGCCGTCTGCAGCGTGTTCGGCTTTCCGAGGATGAACACGAGCAGCGTTCGCTCGTCGATCCATAAGTGATAACCCACCGGTTTGATGGCTTCCAGCACGAGAACCGGCGCGCCTCCCGCGAGAGGGAATTTCCAAAGCCGCTGCGTCTTGTCGGCTTCAACTCGAATCACCGAGAAGAACTTGCCATCCGGGGTCAACGTTGGCGAGTACTCGCTTTCCGGAGTGCTCGTGATCCTGGCCGCCGTGTCTCGGCCGAAATCATAGCGGTAGATATCGGCCTGGCCGTCTTCCCTGATGGACGTATAAAGCAAGCCGCGGCCTCCGTCGATGAACTCAGGCTGGTTGTCGTAGCCGTCTCGCCGGGTGATGTTGCGCGGCTCGCCTAGCTTCAACTCGCCGCGATCGAGAACGTCAACGATGAAGACGTCGGTTGACGGCGGCGCCGATTGAGGCAGCGCGGCATAATCCGCAAGGAGGAGGACGGCGGCGAGAAATATGAGTTGTCTGATATTCATGGTCCGATTCTCGTGAACGCTCGCAGATCAGTTTGAGCCGAGCGAAATGCCGACCGGGAATTAACCGCTGATTTACGCTGACTTCGTAACGCTGATCTGTGCTGATCAGCGTTACGAAGTCAGCGTAAGTCAGCGGTTAATTCCGGAAGCCGGAAGCACGCGGCATCACTTGCCTGTCTTTCCCTTTTCAAACTTCGTGTACATTTCTTTGTAGATTCGCGCGGAGAGTCCGTCCTTATAAGTTTCGAACGGCTGGTACAGATTTCCGTGATCACGGCCTGGCACAAGCTCGCACACCGCGTCGCTGCCCTTTTGCTTGAAGAAGTCGCACAACAGGATCACGGCTTCTTCGAGATGGAACGTGTCCGCGCCGCCGCAGATTACATTGATCTTGCCGCGCAGCTTCGGTCCGAGCGCCGCCCAATTTTTCTCGAGTATCAGCCGGATGTCGTACTTCCGCCATGCCAGGAGCACTTCCTGGTTCATCTCTCCGGTTTGCCGATTGAACATCTTCATTGGGCGGCCGTCTTGCCCGCGAGGACTCCACACCCACTCGAATGAAGCGAACTGGCCTCCGTATTCGCCCATGACGCCTTCCTGCCGCGCGAACTCCTCCGTTGACGCCACGTCTTTGCCTCCCATTCGGACGAGGTTCTTAGCTTTGCCGTCGCGAGTGCGATACGCGTTGTCGGCCGATCCGGGCGTTGCGTCGATCCCGGTGAAGCGGCGAAGATCGACCGGGTC
>JAHFUG010000340.1:4356-8353 GCA_023265195.1 Blastocatellia bacterium
TCGTGATAGGCATAGCTGTGATCGGGATCGAGCAGCGCCATGAACTGATAGGTTCCAGGCTTGGCTTGAGAGAAGGGCCGCGGGAATGCAACGCTGTCGGGATCGAGCTCAACCGAGCCGCCCGCGGCAAGGTGCTCGATTTCCATAGCCGCCATCCACGTGCTGCCCGGCACGAAGCCAGCGCTGATTACCTGCTGTTCGCGAGGCGAATCGGTCATTAGCACCAGCAGCCGCCCCGATGCGCCGTTTTGAGCAATCTCTTTCGCCAGCGTGACTCGAAAGAGCAGCCGGCCTGCGGCTGCATGATTGCGTGCGGGAGCCAACTGAACGAGAAGCATCGAAGCAAAAACAAAAAGCAGGCGTTTCGAGTACTTGATCATGGGCTTTGTCTCCAACCGTATTCTCCGTGGGAAGCGGGAAATTAACCGCTGATCTACGCTGACTTCGTAACGCTGATCTACGCGGCCTTTGGCTCGCTGATCCGCGCGGATCGGCGTTACGCAGTCAGCGCAAATCAGCGGCTTTCCCTGTATCGCAACTTGCGCCGAGCGCCGTTAGCCGCGGCCCAGGTGTTCGTTGAACCACGCGATAGACCGCTTGATGATGTCGATTCTATGCTCGAGCTTGCCGATTCGGTGACCCTCATTCTCGTAGACAACCAACTGCGTCTTCACACCAAGCGTTTTTAACGCGTGCCAGAACTCATACGACTGAGGCGTTGGACACTCGATGTCGCGGTCTCCGACGACGACGAGCGTGGGCGTCTTGACGTTCTTGATGAAATTGATCGGCGCGCTCTTAGCATAGACGGCGGGATCGTCGTAGACCGACGCGCCGAAGAACGGAATCATCCACTGGTCGATTCCGTTCTCGCCGTAATAGCTCTGCCAGTTCGCCAGTCCTGCTCCCGCGGCCGCGGCGCGAAAGCGATTGGTCTGGGTCACGGCCCACATCGTCATGAACCCGCCGTAGCTCCAGCCCGTGATTCCGATGCGATCGTTGTCGACAGGCAGCGTCTTCACTACTTCGTCAACACCGGTTAGGATGTCGCGCAGATCGCCATAGCCGAAGTCCTTCACGTTGGCGCGGGTGAATGCCTCGCCCTGCCCGTAGCTGCCTCGGGGATTCGGCAGAAGGACGAAGTAGCCTTCGTTCGAAAAGCCCGTGTGGTTGAAGAAAGACCCCGGCCAGCCGGGCCTCACCGCCGAAGAGGGCCCGCCGTGAACGACGACGATCATCGGATAACGGCGGCCTGCGTCGTAGTTTCGCGGGTAAAGCAGCCAACCCTGCACATTGAAGCCGTCATTGGTCCAATGAACGCTCTTCGCTTCACCCCAGCCGGGATGGAAGCGCTGATTGATATGCGTGATTTGTTTCCAGGCTCCAACCGGGCCGGTCCATACCTCCGGCGGCTGGCTGTATGAATGACGTATGACCGCGCTCTGCTGGCCGTCTCGCGAAAGAGACAAGCTGAACGAGCCGCCCTCCGCGGATATTGTTTCAGCGCCGGTCCATTGAATTTCAACCTTGCCTCCCGACGGATTCACGCTGGCGACTCCGCTCAAACCCTCGACGTGGGCGGTGAACAAGATGCGATTCGAAGACCAGTCGAGCCAACTCGCCGAGGCCTTCATATCTGGCGTTATGTTCTTAGGCTCTCCGCCTTCGGCCGGGATCGTGAAGATGTCTCCGCCGGTTACTCCTGCATCGCTCATCAGCCCCCCAATGAACGCGATGCTGGACCCGTCCGGCGACCAGCGCGGGACCGCTATCTGGAGCGGCGTGTTCGAGATTGCCTTCGTATCGCCGCTTGTGGCGTTGATCGTGTGCAACTGGGCGATGAACCAGTTGTTGTCGCCGTCGCCGTGAGCGGCAATAGCGGCGAAGCGCTTTCCATCAGGCGACCAATCGTACTCGTAGACATAGAGATCGGCGGGCGACAATTGCCGGGCCCGGCCGGTGTGAACATCGACCGTGGTAAGCCGCTGTTCATATATGTGGTCTTCAATAACGCCGTGTTTTATAGTCGCCGGCTGAAGAGGCCCGGCTGCGCGGGGGGCGTTCTCGGTGAAGAGGATTGCGACTGTCTTACCGTCTGGCGACCAGCGCGGATCGGCCAGGAATCCCTTCAGGCTCGTCAGCTTTCTTGCGACGATGCCTGCTATCGGGGCCACATACAACTGAAGCTGTCCGTTGCCTCCACGCTCGGAAAGGAACGCGATGCTTCGAGAGTCGGGAGACCAGGCAATGCTCTGCTCGTCGTAACCGGTTGCTCCCGCGGCGAACCGGCGCGGCGGAGCCCCGGGCGACTTGAGATCGGCCATGTAAATGGATGAGTGCGCCGCCGCGCCTTGGCCCGGCGCCACCCACGCGACACGGCTTCCGTCAGGTGAGATCGCCACTTCGCTTATTGTGTTGACTCGCGAAAGCTGAGCGATCATTTCCTCGACCGATGACTTGCGAGCTTGTGCGAACAAAGGCGCCGCTGAAAGCAGGATTGCAAGGGCTGCGAACGGAAGCCAGAATCGTACACGCATTAGTTGTCCCCTTCGTTTACTTGCTATGTCGATGAACCGTCGGAGCGGGCGAGTAACTGAGAAATTGAGAATTGATGATTGATGAACGAGAATTGATGATTGATGATTGATGAACGAGAATTGATGATTGATGATTGAAGCATCTAACGCGCTGTGGGCAATGCCGCGTCACTCTGGAGTTGGCATCAATCATCGATCTCGCATCCTCGGCTGTTGAACGAATCATCAATCATCAATCATCAATTTGCAATCATCAATCATCAATCATCAATTTCCATTCATCAATCATCAATCATCAATTTCCATTCATCAATCGAGGTTCATTTCAGCATTCCCTTCGGGACCAACCAATGATGAAGCTCGATCTTGAGCCGGCCGGCGATAACGGCCGGGTCCGTATTCGTCAGCGACTCCGCTTCTTCGATCGAATCCACTTTGAAGATGAACACTCCCGCTCGGTCACCTCCGCTGAAGTAAGGTCCGGCCAAAACCAGTTTACCGAGTTCCGCGAGGCGGTTGATGTTAGCCATATGGCCCGACTGGATTTTCTTCGAGTCTTCGGTTTGGGCCGAGGTCCACTTTGGCCCGCGCACCAGCAAGCCGAACACGTAATGCGACTGGACGATCGGACTCTTAGCGGCAGTGATGGCGGCTCTCGACGCGTACCACGAAAGAACCTCCGCCTGCAGCATTCCCGCCTTCACGCCTGGAAACGACTTGACCGCCGTTTGAATCTCTTCGATAGACTCGGTCTTGAAGACCAGAATCTCGTAGAGATCCTCATTGCCCGGCACTGTTCCTTCAAGCGCGCACTTTCGGCTCTCGATCAAGTTGACTATGTAATCGCGATGGTCTTTTTCGGTCTTCGCCGGTTCGGCCTTGTTCGCGGGTTTCCACTCGCGCGCGCGTTTCAAAAAGACCATCTGCATCTTTCCCATATCGAGGTCCGGTTTCTCTTGCGCGATCGAGCCGCCGGAACTACTTAGAATGACCGAAATGAAGAGTGCGATTCCCGATGTGATAGCTTTGATCATGCGCTGCACCTGTATCTTTCTAAACGGAGCGTCAAGAAAGCGACTCTCTGGCTTTGGCGCGTCACCACGGACTGCATTGGTACTCTTGGTCCTCTGCGCTGTCTCCGCGTTCTCCGCGCCTCCGCGGTGAATCCCCGGATTTGATACGCGGAGCTTTCTAGTTGACGCATATCCATCCTCAAGACGATTCCCCTCAAATAGCGAGTCCGCCATCGGCTTGAATGACTTGACCTGTTATGTACCTGGCCTCGTCCGATAGCAGGAATGCCGCGATTTTGGCGGCTTCTTCGGCAGTCCCATACCGTCCAAGCGGAATCTGCTCGATCGTCTTTTGCTTGTAGGCGTCCGGTAAGCCGGCGCTCATGTCGGTTTCAATAAACCCGAGCGCGAGCGCGTTGACGGTGATGTTCCTTCGCGCGATCTCTT